>JAJPZL010000173.1 GCA_021204375.1 Bacteroides sp. | reverse complement strand
AGACTATATTGTCTATCTCCGGTAAACCGGGATTGTATAAGCTGATCTCACAAGGAAAAAATATGCTGATCGTAGAATCAGTGTCAGCCGATAAGAAACGTTTTCCCGTGTATGATCACGAAAAAGTTATCTCACTGGCAGATATTGCCATGTACACATACGAGTCTGAAGTGCCTTTAACCGAGGTATTCAAATCTATCCAGAAGAAAGAGGAAGGTAAAGCTATTGAGCTGGATGTAAAAAAAGCATCAGCCGACCAGCTCCGTGATTTTCTGGGTGAAGTACTTACCGACTTCTACCGTGAAAGAGTGTATCCATCCGATATCAAAAAACTGATCACCTGGTACAACCTCCTGCTTACTAACGGGATCACCGATTTCGAAGAAGTAAAAAAAGAAGAGGCAGAAGAAGCAACTGCCGGGGAAGGTGAAACAGCAGAAGAAAAATAAACTTTTTAGTCCATAGCTTTTATTCAGATAAGATCAGAAAGGGAATACTTGGATAGTGTTCCCTTTCCTATGTAAAACCATTGGAGGAACACTTTCTGCCGTGATTTATCTTCCTATCCTATAATTCCCTCTCCTTCAACCAACTTTATAAAATATATTTCTTATTTTTGTTAGCAGTAACCATCAACCGGCCATAAATGAAAAAACTAAACTGCAACCAGTGGATAGCATGGATAGCTATCCTTTTTCTTTCTGTAACTCTGCACGCCTGTAAACAAAAGCAGGAAGATATTACTCCTTCCTCCCGGTTTGCCTCCTATGTAACTGCTTACACAGGAGGAATTATTTCCCAATCTTCCCCCATACGGATAGAGTTAGCTGCCGGATTACCGATGGTAGAACCCTATAGCGAGCTAAAGGATAATCCTTTCAGTTTCTCCCCCTCCCTGAAAGGAAAAGCGTGGTGGGTAGATAACAAAACTATTGAATTTGTACCGGATGAGGGAGCACTTCGTCCCGGTAAGTTCTATCAGGGTACATTTAAACTGGGAGATTTTATTCAGGTAGATAAAGAACTGGAGAGATTCACCTTCTCCTTCCGGGTGATGGAGCGTAACTTTGCCGTTGAGGTAGATATGCCTTATATTTAGGCTGCCGATCCGGAACGGGTCAGTATAAGCGGCATCATACGGCTTAGCGATAAAGCTGAGCCTGTCACCATAGAGAAAATGTTATCACTCAAAACTGTCGGTGGGCAAACTCCCTCACTCACGATCGAACCTACCAATACTCCCGACCGATATTGTTTTACCATTCAGAGAATTACCCGCACCCGGGAAGAGTGGATACTGGAAATAGAAGCAAACGGTAAACCTTTCGGGACCGATCATATTATAAGAGAACGAGTCACAATTCCTGCCACAGAAGATTTTACTTTCCTCTCTGCACAGCGTATCTCCTCCCCGGAACAGGGATTACAACTATCCTTTTCAGACCCTTTGTCAACCCAACAGGATCTCCGTGGTTTGATCTCACTACGAGGTGTACGGGAATATACCCAGCAGATAGACAGGAACCGGATAGATATCTATTTCGATCCGCTACAGGTAAACTCCTATACCTTAGAGATAGATAGAGGAGTGCGTAATTATAGAGAAGAACGATTGGAGGAAGAAAGATCCCTCTCTTTCAGCGAGGAAGCCAACAAACCCGAAGTGAAGATATCTACCTCCGGGACGATCCTGCCTGATTCCAAAAACCTGTTGGTTCCTTTCCGGGCAGTAAGCCTGAAAGCAGTCGACCTGACCGTAGTACGCATATTCGAGAACAATGTACTGATGTTCCTGCAGGACAACTCCCTCTCCTCCTCCCGGGAACTCCGCCGTTCAGGACGTATGATATACCGCAAAATGCTGCGGTTAGACCAGGACCCCACCCACGACCTCACTCAATGGAACAACTTCTCCATCGACCTGAGTGAACTTATCCGGCAGGAGCCGGGAGCTATTTACCGCATTATGCTCTCTTTTAAACAAGAGTATTCTCTCTACCCCTGTGCAGGAAAAGTTCCGGAAACGTCCTTATCGGATCAGTCAGCAGGATTGACCCGCATCCTTCCCGAAGAAGAAGCAGACTACGATGAATCGGTCTGGGATCAATCCTCCGGCTATTATTACATGGAGAATGAGGGCTACAACTGGCGCGAGTACGACTGGCAGCAACGGGATAATCCCTGTCATCCCTCTTACTATATGGTAACCAGCCGGAAGGCTAGCTATAATGTCCTGGCCACCAACCTGGGGATGATCGTCAAACGGAATCAGGCAGGCAAACTATGGATCGCTGTGACCGACCTGTTAACTGCATAGCCGCTGGGACAAGTAGATATAACCCTTTACAATTTCCAGCTACAACCCATCGGAGAGACAAAGACCAATCCGGAAGAATTGGCAGAAATAGAACTCAAAGGTGTACCTTTTGTGGCTGTAGCCTCCAGAGAAGAACAAAAAACCTACCTGAAGCTGGTAGACGGAGAAGAACTATCCATGAGCCGTTTTGATACGGGAGGTAAGAGTATTGAAAAAGGATTGAAAGGATTTATTTACGGTGAGAGAGGCGTATGGCGGCCGGGAGATACCCTGCATGTTACTTTTATACTGGAAGACCGGGAAAAACGCATTCCGGATACTCATCCGGTCTCTCTGGAACTCTATACCCCACAAGGACAATTCTATGCCCGGCAGATCGCCTCCAAAGGAGTAAATGGATTTTACACATTTAACATAGAGACCCACGACAACGACCCTACAGGAGTCTGGAACTCCTATGTAAAAGTAGGAGGGACCTCTTTCCACAAACCATTGCGCATAGAGACAGTAAAACCCAACCGGTTAAAGATCCAGGTAAAAGCCCCTGAAAGACTGGAAGCCTCTGCACAGGAGGCAACCATCACCCTCTCTTCTTCCTGGTTAACCGGAGCCACGGCCTCCAACCTGAAAACAGATATGGAACTCAGTCTGCACCGGGTCAATACCCAGTTCAGTGGATACTCTAATTATACCTTTAATGACCCTGCCTCTAAATTTGAGAGCAGCAAAGAGTAGATCTATAAGGGCACCCTGGATAAACAGGGAAATGCCTCTTTCAAGCTCCAACTTCTACAGGCCTCAGGGGCTCCCGGTATGCTACAGGCCCATTTGACTACCCGGGTATACGAGCCGAGCGGCGATGCCAGCATACAAACAACCAGTGTACCTTACTCTCCCTTTGCTGCCTATGTAGGGGTAAACCTGAACGAACAGAAAGGCAAATACCTGGAAACCGACCAGGATTACCAGTTTGATGTAGTTACCATCAACAGTGCCGGAAAACCCGTCGATCGCCGCAACGTAGAATACCGGATCTATAAAATCGGCTGGAGCTGGTGGTGGGAGAACCGCACCGAGTCCTTTGAATCCTATATCCACAATACCTCCGTAGAGCCGGTAGCATCCGGTAAACTTACCACCTCCCAGGGAAAAGGTAAATTCTCCTTCCGGGTAGACTATCCGGGTTGGGGTCGCTACCTGATCTATGTAAAAGACGGAGAGAGCGGTCATGCTACAGGCGGTGTGGTAGTGATCGATTGGCCCGACTGGTGCGGACGCTCCGACAAATCTGATCCCAGCGGACTCACCATGCTCACCTTCTCTACAGATAAAGAGAGTTACCAGGCCGGTGAAACCGCCACAGTCTATCTGCCTGCTGCGGCCGGAGGACGGGCATTAGTCTCTATCGAATCGGGTACTACCATTTTTAAACAGGAGTGGATCTCTGTAACTCCGGAAGGTGAGACCAAATACCAGTTCCGCATCGAACCGGAGATGGCTCCCAATGTATTCCTGGATATTACCCTGATACAACCCAATGGACAGACAATGAATGACCTGCCTATCCGGATGTACGGAGTGATCCCGGCACTGATACACAACCCGGCTTCCCGGCTGGAACTTCAAATAAATATGCCGGATGTCCTACGGCCCGAACAACCCTTTACAGTCAGTATCCGTGAACAGAAAGGAAACCCCATGACCTATACCATCGCTATAGTAGACGATGGTCTGCTAGACCTCACCTCCTTCCGTACCCCCGATCCGTGGGATACCTTCTACGCCCGCGAAGCATTAGGTATCCGCACCTGGGATATGTATCACCAGGTAATAGGAGCCTATTCGGGAAGTTACGGATCTCTCTTCAGTACCGGCGGAGACGAAATGCTGAAGAACCAGGATGCCAAAGCCAACCGGTTCCGTCCGGTAGTAAAATTCCTGGGCCCCTTCACCCTGAAAAAAGGAGGAACCGATAAACATACCATCACCCTGCCGATGTATGTAGGTTCCGTACGCACCATGGTAGTAGCCGGCTACGAAGACGCCTATGGGAATACAGAGAAAACCACCCCGGTACGTACACCGCTGATGGTACTCTCTACCCTACCCCGTGTACTGAGCATCGGTGAAGATATAGTAGTACCGGTGAATATCTTTACCATGGAGTAGGATGTAAAGCAGGTCTCCGTACAAGTAGAGACCTCTTCCAATCTATCCATAGCAGGTAACTCTAAAGAATCCATCACTTTTACCCAGCCGGGAGATGAACTGGTCATGTTCCGTATCCGTACAGGTACAAATACCGGAGTAGCCACGATCAAAATTACGGCAACAGGCAACGGACATACAGCCACCGAAAATCTGGAGATAGAGATACGGAACCCAAATCCGGCTGTTACCCTCCACGAAAGCAGATTACTGGAAGCAGGTGCTGCCACAGAACTGAACTATACCCTATCCGGTGCAGCCGGTGAAAGTTCTGCTAAACTGGAACTATCCCGCATTCCCGCTATCGATATTACCCGCCGGTTCGACTTCCTCTATAATTACGAACACCACTGTTCCGAACAGCTTACTTCCAAAGCCCTTCCTTTACTCTTTATCGACCAGTTCAAAGAAGCAGACAAAGAAGAACGAGAAAAGATAAAAGCCAATGTTACGGAAGCCCTGCAGAGGCTCTACGGGCACCAGCTTCCGGATGGTGGATTTGTCTACTGGCCCGGAGATGCTTCGGCCAACGAATGGATCACCTCCTATATAGGAAATTTCCTGATAGCAGCCCGGGAAAAAGGATACGATGCGAACAACCAGGTAATAGCTCGGTGGAAGAGTTACCAGAAAAGAGCTGCACAGAACTGGACAGCCTACGGATCAGGCGAAACTCCCTATTACGGATGGGATGTGCAACAGGCCTATCGTCTCTATACACTGGCCTTGGCCGGATCGGGTGAATTAGGAGCCATGAACCGTATGAAAGAGATTTCCGGACTCTCCTCACAGGCACGCTGGCGACTCGCGGCAGCTTACGCACTGATGGATAAAAAAAGAGATCGCAGGCGAACTGGTACAGCAACCGGATGTCTATGAAGAAGACCCCTCATACAGCTACTATCTATATGGTTCTTCCCAACGGGATGCAGCCATTATACTGGAAACCCTGGCCCTGTTGGGACGCGACCGCGAAGCCTTTGAACAGGCAGTGAAGCTTTCAGAATTAATGAGCCTGGAAAATTACTTCAGTACCCAGTCTACCGCCTTCTCCCTGATGGCAATGGGCCATCTGGCCGGAAAACTTTCCGGGAATATCCGATTGGAATGAGAACTCAATGATAACAGTCAAAAGGAGATACGTACCAAAGAGGCTGTTAAAGAGATAGAACTTCCGGCCTCTACCGGTAAAGTCATTTTGAAGAACAAGGGAGAAGGACTGCTCTATGCAAGCCTTGTCACCCGGCAGCAACTCCTGCAGGATATATTGCCACCGGTATCAGAAGGATTGAAGCTGGAAGTAGCCTATGTAAACGAGAACGGTCAGCCGGTGGATATAAACAACCTGCAACAAGGTGAAGAGTTTGAAGCCTTCCTGCGCATTACTAATACCAGTATAAGCAACGACTATAAAGACCTTGCCCTTACCCACATGATCCCCTCAGGATGGGAGATCTATAACGAACGACTCAGAGAATCCGTAACCGATCATGAAGAAGATGGATCCGGAATCGCTCTTCCTGTCGCAGGAAAGAGAGATCAACCTTATACCTACCAGGATATACGGGACGACCGGGTATTAACCTACTTTAATCTCTCCCTGGGTAGGTCAGTCACTTTCCGCATACGCCTGCAGGCGATCTATGCGGGAGAATATGTACTACCTGCTATTCAGTGTGAAGCGATGTATGAACCTGAAGTCAGGGCCCGCACCGCTGCCGGAAGAGTAAAGGTACTGAGATAAAAAATGAAACAGAGATCACAGAAACTCTTTGAGGTCTTACCCCTTTCCCAGTAGAAAAAATGGAGCATTACCCGGCGCATAGCATCGGGCTCAGCCCTTATCCTATTCCTTATTTATATCTTTTGTCTCCCACAAAAGCTTTTCGACGTTCCCTATGCTACCGTAGTGACCGACCGCAACGGCGAACTCTTAGGAGCACGGATCGCAGCCGACGGACAGTGGAGGTTTCCCCCTTCCCGGGAGGTTCACGAAAAAGTAAGGATCTGCTTCACCGAGTTTGAAGACAGATACTTTTACCGGCACCCGGGAGTCAATCCACTCGCTACCGGACGAGCCATCCGGCAAAACCTTTAGGAGAAAAGAGTGGTAAGCGGAGGCAGTACCCTGACCATGCAGACGATCCACCTCTCCCGGGGTCGGGAACGTACCTGGAGCGAGAAAATATGAGAATCCTTGCTGGCCACCCGGCTGGAATTCCGTTACTCCAAAAAAGAGATACTGACTCTTTATATCTCACACGCCCCTTTCGGAGGAAATGTAGTAGGTATGGATGCGGCAGCCTGGAGATATTTCGGTAGAGAGGCAGAAACCCTCTCCTGGGCGAAAGCAGCTACCCTCGCAGTCTTACCCAATACCCCCTCCATGATCCACCTCTCTAAACGGCGGGAAGCCCTGCTTGCCAAACGCAACCGGCTGCTCAACCGACTGTATGAAAAAAAGATCATTGACCGGACCACTTATC
>JAJPZL010000165.1 GCA_021204375.1 Bacteroides sp. | reverse complement strand
GTATAAAGTTATAGAAGATTGAAATTATCTCTTCCTGATAATCCGTAATAGATTCCGGGATAGTCAGGAAGAGATAAATTATGAGTGATTGCAGTCAATAAATAGCTTATTTTAATTGTTCCGTTAACGAAGCAGGAAGATAGAATGCATCTGTCTTATCAATATATACAACGACAGATCCTATATCAAAGGCTTTCCTATTAAGATAAGCCACCGATTTATGGACAGGGATCTCCAGTTTCTTTTTTCCTTTCTTTACTACCAGTACCGGAAATTTTTCGTCCGTTTTGTCAATGGTATAGTTCATCCCGACAAAGACATCGGTATGTTTAGCGAATATTTCCTGAGTAAGCTGGGGTAGCCGCTTCTCAAGTCCGCTCACATCTGCCATATAATGATTGATCTCAATATTGGTATTCATTCCCATTGGTATATCTCCCTGCGGATGGTAGGCCGCCAGAAACACTTCCTCGCCCGTATGGCCTCCGGTAGTAAACCCAAAGTAGGTGCGTTTATTCATGATCTCTACGAGTTTAGCAATCATATTCTTACCATCACTTACTTTCATATAATTCCCCGGTTTGTAATTTTCCGATTCGATCAGTGCAGCCAGTTCCTCGTCAGTGATATCAATTCCGGTATGTTCCTTAACAACAGTTTTAAAATTAGCCGGATTCTCTTTTAACAGGATCTTTTCCAGTCCTTCCGCCGTATAACGATACCGGGAAACATTCCGGAACAATTTATCCAGGGATGCACGGTCATAGCCGGAAAGGTCATGACGGCCAATGGTAAAACCGCTGTTACCGTGGTCCGGGAGTATAATTACGGTTGTATTACCATCTTTTTCAGCAAACTTCATAGCCGATCCCACCGCCCTATCGAATTCCAGGAACTCCGTAATACATCCCACTGCATCATTGGCATGAGCCACCCAATCCACTTTACTTCCTTCTACCATCAGAAAGAAACCATTTTTGTTCTGCGAAAGAAGCTCTATGGCTTTTTCCGTCATCTCCTGCAAGGAAGGGATAGTCGTTTTATCATGATCCAGACCGTATGGCATATTGTTATCGCACCACAAAGCCCATACCTTGCCGCTGGTGTGACTGCGGAACGCCTCTATATCGTCCGCATAATAAGTGATCTGTTTGTTACTGAAATGCTCCCGCATATCATCGGTGATCAGTTTGGTTCCTGTCCCGAACATTACATCTAAGTTCTGGTAAGTCATCTGCGAGTCAATAGCACTGTAATTTCCACGCTTATAATGATGGGCGGCACAGTCTGCGGGGGTAGCGTGGGGAAATTCGACCGTTACTACCAGTCCGGTAGAACGGCCTTTCTTAATCCGGTTAGCTTCCAAGATGGTAGCAAGAGGCCGATAAGCCATACTCGGGTCTACTTTTACCAGGTCATATTCCGGATCAGCAGGCGGATAGATACATACATTTTCTGTTTGTTGGGGCATTCCGGTCATATAAGCAGCTATGGTAGGAGCCGAATCTCCGATAGGGGCATTCGAAGAGAAGGTTTTGACCGTACCACAAAAATAAGGATCAATTGCCAGGTTTTCACCACCCAGTTTGTTATAGATCTGATACCAGCGGGCAGCTGATACAACACCCATAGAAGTACCGTCGGGTATCATTAAAATTATATTCTTTGTCGGTCTGACCGGTTTTCTGTATAGGTTTCCGTTATAAGTCTGTGCTACAACACTAAAGGTGGTAATACAGATAACGGACAGCAGGATAAGGGTTAACTTTTCCATCTATTATATACTTTTTTGTTTAAAGGTCTACAGGAGCAAATTGGGATCGGGGCAGTTACTTTTCTGTAATACTGATGGCGAAATCTCCTCCGGGAGCAGAGCTCTGTTTCAGTATATATTTATTGGTAACGGTGATCTCCCGGATCTGATATGCCTGGGGATTGGTTTTATAATTGGCATTGGGGGGCATCGCTGTAGATACGGGCGGTATACTTCTTTCCGGGTTCCAGGAAATCCAATTTTATGCGAGAATGGTGTCCGTTCTCACCGGCTATATTTCCTATAAACCACTTGTTGGTACCTTTAGCTTTGCGGGCTACGGTCAGGTATTCACCAGGTTCTGCTTCGAGGTAGAGGGAGTTATCCCAGTCGATTGCTACCTCTTTGATGAACTGGAAGGCATCGGAGAACTGATTATAATGCTCCGGAAGATCTGCGGCCATTTGTAGCGGGCTGTACAGGGTTACATAGAGTGCCAGCTGGTTGCAGAGGGTGGAATTTACATGGGAGTTATTACGTGGATTGATCTTATTGATATCCATTTCGAAGATACCCGGTGTATAATCCATCGGCCCTCCAATGAGGCGGGTAAATGGAAGTACGGTTGCATGGTTGGGTTTGTTACCGCCGAAGGCCTGGTATTCGGTACTACGGGCCGATTCATTACCGATCAGATTGGGCCAGGTACGGCACAGACCGGTAGGGCGTACGGCTTCATGGGCATTGACCATCAGTTTATAACCGGCTGCTTTTTCTACCGCATACTAGTAGTGGTTTACCATCCACTGGCCATAGTGATATTCGCCCCGGGGAATGATATCTCCTACATAGCCGCTTTTTACGGAGTTATATCCGTTGTCTACCATAAACTGATAGGCTGCATCCATGTGGCGTTCGTAGTTGCGGACGGAGGCGGAGGTTTCGTGGTGCATCATCAGTTTGATCCCTTTACTTTGAGCATACCGGTTGAGCTCTTTGATATCGAAATCGGGGTAGGAGGTAACGAAGTCGAATACGTAGTCTTTGGATTTACCGAACCAATCTTCCCAGTCGATGTTCCATCCCTCTACCAGTACGGCATCGAAACCATGTTCAGCGGCAAAGTCGATATACTCTTTTACATGGTTGGTAGTGGCTCCGTGCTTACCGTTGGGGCGGGTTTGGGTATAATCTGTACTCCCCAACTGAACACCGGGTAGGTCGTCGGTGTAAGACCAGGTACTTTTTCCGGTGATCATCTCCCACCATACCCTAACGTATTTAACGGGTTTGATCCAGGAAGTATCTTCTATCCTGCAGGGTTCGTTCAAGTTCAGTGTAATGTTAGAGGCAAGGATGTCTCTGGCATCGTCGCTTACGATTACGGTACGCCAGGGGGTGTGGCAGGGAGCCTGCAGGTAGCCTTTGTTCCCCTGTGCATCGGGAGTAAGAAGGGATTCGAAGATCATCTTTTCATCGTCCAGCCTCAGGTGCATACAGGCGTAGTTCACCAGAGCGGCTTCATGCAGGTTGATATAGAGCCCATCGTCGGTTTTAAGCATTAGGGCGGTTTGCACGGTGGTGGGGCCGATGGATGTTTGCGAGGCATTGAGGGTGATGGCTTGTTTCATCAATCCTCTTATTTCGGAGAGACGGGAGCGGGTATAATCGTATTCCTGTGTATCGTAATCTCCCGGAATCCACCAGGCGGTATGGTCTCCTGCCAGGGCAAACTGGGTTTTCTCCTCTTGAATAACAAAGTAGATGAGATTGTTCTGTTGAGGAAATTCGTAACGGAATCCCAGGCCGTCGTTAAACAGACGGAAGATGATCTTCATCTGCCTGTCGGTAACCGGTTGTGTAAGGTTTACTATGAGCTCGTTGTAGTAGTTGTGAATGGTATTCCACTCACCCCATACATGATTCCAGGTTTCCTGAAATTCTGTGGTAGTATGATCGATCAGCTGAAAACCGTCACAAAAGGAGGATTTTTTATCGGGGTTTTGAGGCACATTGTCTTCGGGAGAAAAATCGTCAAAATCTCTCGTTGGACGTTCTGTTTTAAGTTGAATACTCAGCTGGCTGGGGGTGATCACAGGTTTTTTCTTGTAATCTAACTAGTAGACGGGGGTACCCTGGTCGTTCAGCGAGAAACGAAGGATAAGGTTCCCGTCAGGTGACCGAAGGGTTTGAGCTATTACCATACTGCTTAACAGTAGGGTAATAGTGGATAGGAATATGGTTTTTATTTTTATCATACTATGTTGTTTTTAGGAAGTATTTATAGATTAGGAGTGATCCGTATAGCAGTGCCTCCGCCGCTGGCCTGATTAATAACTAACACCGTACCACTATCTACTGTTCTCTCTTCGATCTCTACCGGATAGGGGTTACTCCTCCAGTCGGCATCTTTTCCATCCCGGTAGATAGTAGCTATATAGCTCCGGTTATCATCCAGGAAACTAAGGTCTATTTGGGCCTCCCGTGCGTGTTCGCCCGTAATACTACCGACGAACCAGGCTTCGCTATCCCGGTCTTTCCGGGCGATGGTCACATATTCACCGATCTTTGCTTCGGGAACAGTGGTTGCCGACCAGTTAACCGGGCAGGAGGTGATAAATTCGAATTCGGGCCGGTTCTCATAGTTCTCGATCATATCCGAGGCCATTTGCAGGGGACTGTATAGTACTACAAAAAGAGCTAACTGTTTAGCGATCGTTGTCTGTACGCGGGTCTGCGGCAATACAGGGTTCTCGAAATTAAAGGTAACGGGAGTAAAATCCATAGGGCCGGCTAAACCCCGGGTAAAGGGAATAACTGTTGTATGTACCGGAGGATTACCTTCATCAACATCCCAGGCATCCCACTCTTGTCCCCGGACACCTTCCTGTGTTATCAGGTTGGGCCAGGTGCGTTGCAGACCGGTAGGCATTACGGGCTCGTGGTTATCGATCATGATCTGGTACCGGGCTGCGGTTTCAATTATCTTGCGGTAGTGCCGTACCCCGAATTGACTACTATGACGCTCTTTTCCATCCAGGATACCCCCTACATAACCGGTTTTTACGGCATGTACCCCGTGCTTTTTGTAATAGGCAAAAGCATCTTCCATCTGCTCTTCGTAGCGGGCTACTTCTCCACCTGTTTCGTGGTGACCGATCAGAGCTACTCCCTTTTCACGGCCGTAGCGGGTTACCTCTTCTATATCGAAATCGGGATAAGATTCGGTAAAGCTGTAGTTGCTCCACTTTTCCCAACCGGGGTTCCATCCTTCTACCAATACACCTGAGAAACCGTGTTTAGCGGCAAAATCCATATATTGTTTGGTGTTTTTAGTAGTGGCTCCGTGTTTCGGCCCCATCTCCCAGGTATGTTTTTTCATATACATACCCCACCAGATACCGATATAGCGACCGGGTTTGATCCAGGAGATATCTGCTATCTTTGAAGGTTCGTTCAGGTTAAGCATCAGCCGGGAGAGGATCAGGTCGCCGGGGGTTTCGACAATGATCATGATTCTCCAGGGGGTGGCTCCCGGTACCTGGATAAATACCTTTTCTCCGGTTGTCCATGGAGTCAGGTACACTTTTAATTGGGTAGAACCTTTTGTCGGGGTAAGTTTCATGGCTGCATAATCGGTAAGGTTGGCTTCGTGGATAGTGAGATACAAACCACCGGCTGTTTCCAGAGTAAGGGGCGTACATACAGTATCTAAACAGCTGACGTTCAGCTTTTCATACAGTCCTTCGTAGAATTTGGTGTCGTGGGCAAGACCCCATGCCTCGTGATCCTGGAGCAGGTTGAACTCAGTCAGTTCGTCCATAATGACAAACTCTTTGAGATTCTCCTGTTCGGAGAAGAGGTACCGGAAACCCAGCCCATCGTTAAATACTCGGAATACTACAGATAGTTTGCGGGCGGAGGGGGTAGTCTCCTGCAGGTCTACGATCATTTCGTTGTAGTGGTTCTCTACGGTCATCTCTTCACCCCAGGGTTGATCCCACTGTTCGTAGAAAGAACTGTGGCGTATACCGGTAATGGTAAAACGATCTTTCAGGCTGCTTCCCTGTAGTTCGAATCCGAGAAAGGAGCGGCCGAGGATTGTCTGGTCCTTTTTGGCAACTGTGTAGTAAAGGCGGCCTTCCTGCAGTCCTATCTTTACTTTTATTTGTTGGTCGGGCGAGGTGACACTCTCTTTTTGGGATGTGTTGCACCCGCTGACTGCTATCAGGAGCGTCAGCAAGGGGATATAATATATGTATTTCATTGATCTGGGTGTTGGTGGATTATTTGGTTAAGATGAGGTACTGATAGGGTTGCAATTCCATCTGCTCAGTCAGGGTTACCGCATCTCCGGTGATAGCGTTTTTCCAATTGCCGGAAAGGTGAGTTTTATCTACCTGTATGGTTCGCTGGTTGTTGCGGGCATTGGCCAGTACGATCACTTCGTTTCTTTCATACAGTTTGTAGATCCCCAATACATCTTTGGTAGAAAAGGATTGCAAAACTCCTTTTCTCAGGGCGGTACTGGCTGCAAACGCCTTCATTATACCCTTGTATTCGGCCAGCAGGTCGGGGTTGGCACTCCAGTCTACTTCCACATATTTAAAAAAGGAGAGACGGCTGTTGTAACCTACTTCCTGCGAACTATATAACAGTGGGTTCCCTCCTAAAGATGCTGCAGCAACAAAAGCGGAGACGGATCCATTGCGTCCTCCGTAGAGTGAGAAGAGAGGAGCGTCTGCGGCTTCGTCGTGATTGGTGATAAATCGTAGTTTCCTTTTTCCGGTGGAGAGGTTTTTGTACTCTGCTTCGTGCGAGTTAACCAGCGAAGCCGTCGACTCAGTGCTGTCATATACCTGTTTAAGGACTTTCATAAAATCCCACCCGTAATCCAGATCAAAACCTGCTGTAAAGTTATCCAGGCGGGTACCTTCGGCCAGCATAATAATATCACGACCCGGCTGCATGTTCCGCATTTCTCGAATGGCTTCCAGCCAGAAGCTAACGGGCATTCTGTCGGCTGCGTCGCAACGGTATCCGTCGATATTGGCTTCGTATATCCAGTATTTCAGGGCACTGATCATCTCTTTGCGCATAGCTGCGTTCTCGTAATTTAACTGGGCTACATCCTGCCAGCTACTGTTGGGGGTTACTATATTGCCCTGGCTATCCTGCGAGTACCAATCTTTGTGGGTAGTAATCCAGGCATGATCCCAGGAGGTGTGGTTAGCTACCCAGTCCATAATAACTGCCATTCCCAGGC
>JAJPZL010000060.1:448-7028 GCA_021204375.1 Bacteroides sp. | reverse complement strand
GTATACGCATTACAATAGTATGGACATTAGCTTCGCTGACCGTTGGTTCCCAAAGAAAAATCAAGTAAGATCATAGAGAAAGAGATTTGCCGTAAAGATAAACTATTTTTCCATAAACAAATAAAAACATTTTAATGCGTATGCCCTGCTTTATGAAAGGTTTATATCTTCACTTTAAAAACAATGATCCCCTCTGGTGTGATATCCGGCAGAGTTATTTCAAGCCCCTGAGCTGTCTGGTTAAATTCTACTTTTTCATCATATCCCAGCAGGGATACCCTCTTTACTTCCCACCCCCCAGATTAGTATTTGTAAAAGATCTTATCAACAATTTATTTTCTGCGTATCGGATCACAAAAGCGTAGACTTCATGATCTCCTTTTTGGGTAAATCGTATATCAACCTCCGATCTGTTGAGATCAATACCGGGTCCCTCACCATATACCATCCATGCACGGGTTCCATAGACATCCTCACCATTTACTTTCAACCATCTTCCCACCTGGCGAAGAACTTCCTGCTGATCTTCCGGAATAGTACCATCTGCTTTAGGAGAAATATTGAGACATAAATTTCCGTTCTTAGAAATATTCTCGACCAGTTTACGAATGACAGAGGCTGAACTTTGCAACTTTAATCCTTCAATATAGCCGAATTTATTACCAATAGGTTCATCTACCTGCCAATAATAATCTGTCTTTTCTTTAGGTGCCCGCCCCTGGCGTTCATAATCTTTGATAGTACCATACAGGTAGGCATCGTGCTTGGTACTTAAAGAGACCTCTTTTTCCCCATGCGACCGCTCTGTTATAGTAGTAAGCAGCAAGACGTAACTTGACAGGATCCAGGGATCTGCTATTGATCCCATTATCGAACCAGAGCATATCGGGCTGGTAATTATCAATTATTTCCTGGCACCTTGCCAACCACTCCTCCAGGAAGGCTTCATCCTGGGGAGCCTCCTTCCCCTCCATCACTTCCTCTTCATTGGGTCCCATCGCAGAGGCTTTGGTAGGATCGGGTTTTTGAGGAGGACCGTAAAAATCGGCATACCGGGGATTGTACAGGTCGTGCTCTTTCGCGGCTGAGGGATGCATAAAGTCCCAGTGCTCCATGCGGTGATTGGATACCCCGAATTTAAGCCCTTCCGCCCGCACCGCTTTGGCCAGGTCGCCGATCAGATCTCTTTTGGGACCCATTTCTGCCGCATTCCAGCGGGTGAGTTTACTCCTGTAAAGAATAAATCTATCGTGGTGCTCTGCGGTCGGGATCACATACGTAGCACCTGCTTCTTTAAACAGTGCAGCCCACTCTGCGGGATTAAATTTCTCAGCTTTAAATAAGGGAATAAAATCTTTGTAACCGAACTCTTTCGGATTTCCCCAGTGCTCTGTATGGTATTTCAGCATCCCCCCATACATGTGCCGCGGATACCATTCACTTCCTGCAGCCGGTACAGAGTAAACACCCCAATGGATAAATATCCCGAATTTACCATCTGTAAACCACCGGAGAGTTTCATAATTATTTCTTATGGATGCCCTGGAGTCGGTATAGGGTCCGGGAGGAATTTCTGCTGCACGGCCACCCGGAAGATCGACGGTAACACGGGAAGGAGGTGATTGCTGGGCAAAAGTCATCAGATAACACTCGATCATCACTGCTAAAACGGATACTTTTTTCATACATTCATTCTTTAACATATATACTGTTTTTTCCGGTCTGCTCTTCTTCGCTCCTCAACAGACCCCTGTTTAGTAACTCTCTATCTTTTTCTACTTCCTCTTATATATAAAGGAATCAACATCCACAAATCCCTCTTCCCCGTTTTTATGGAATGTAAATAGTCCTACCCGTGTGCCCCGGTAATGTCCCCAGGTAAATGGGTAAGGTTCACCCAGATGCTGGTAATTCTCTCCATCGGTAGAGTAGGAAAACCGGCAGATCCCCTCCATCCCCCAGTCAGACCTCAGCCAGATATCATTCCCGGAGATAAAATGCTGAGAAGTAATCCTCTCGTTTTCGTTCATTATCGAAGAAATACCTGTTTCTGTTTTAGTGACCCCCAGCCATGCATAGGTGGCAGCATAGTGACAAAGTCCGGCAGTTTGCCCGTTCACCATTCCGTGGATATCCATTTTCACGGTCACTTCATTGCTGCTGGTCCGGTAAACCCGTTGGGTTAGTATATTGGGCACCTTTTTAAGATTATTTTTTTGAAGGGGTGTCACTGCTTTCATCCGCAACCACCCGGGGCGCTCTGCCAGGCTCCATTTTTCGTTATCGGGATAGTGGTTCCACTCCCAGTGGGGTTCCAACCTTTCACTAGAAAAGTCGTCACAATACCACTCCTTCTTTTCAGGGATTGCTTTCAATGGAAGATTCCCGTTCCATACCATATATCCCAATCCGTCCTCTCCCTGGCTTCCTATGACAGGCCATTCATCCTTCCAGGTCACAGGCAATAGACTGACTGCTCTACCCTCCCAGTCACCTTTACCATGATGGGTCAGAAAATACCATTGCTCATCCGGCCCCTGAACAATTCCTCCCTGATTGGGCTGGTTGGATCCCAGGTTCGGAGCCATGATCTGTTTCTCTTCGCTCCAGGGTCCGGTTATATTCTTGGCTCTTTTGGCTACTACATATCTGCTACCCCCTCCCGTACGGCTATAGATAAGATAATACCAGCCACCTGCCTGAATAAGTTTACTGGCTTCGCGCGACCCTCCCTGATGAAGAAGCATAGCGCTACTACGATCAATAGAACTGCAATCAGGAGCCATCCTGAAGAGGTAGATCTCATAGAGCCGGTCTCTAAAAAGGGTTCCTATGAAATAGGCATTTCCTGCCTCATCCCATATAGCGGAACAGTCATCCCAACCCGCTTCGGGAAGAATAGTTGTTAACGGTGCCCAGGGCCCGGCCGGATGGACGGCCCAGGTAGTGAAGAATCCTTCATCCGGGGTTCCGAAAAGGACATAATACTTGTTATCATAATAACGGATGGAACCGGCTCATATCCCCCTGCCGTAGCGGTCCATCCGGTCCCAGTTCATCTCCGGGCTTATTTGCCGTATATCGGTCACAGCGTGTCCTATTATTTTCCAGTCGATCAAATTCCTGGAATGTATAATAACCATACCGGGAGAGTACTGGAAAGTAGAGGAGATAGCATAATAATCTTCTCCTGCCCGGATACAATCTATATCACTAAAATCGGCAGGTAACACCGGATTAAAGTAAGTACCATCAGGCTGGCTTCCCCATTTTTCCCAACTTCCCCAGGATGGAGGTTCGGTGTAACCGGTGGCATACGCGAAGTAGCAGACCAGCCCCAGCGATAAGAACAAGAGTCTTTTGAATATAAAATCTGACATATTACTGAATATTTAAACCTGCAACTATTACCTGATCAAAGCCTGCGATATCGCCTGTTTCGGCCTCCAGCAGCAAACGCAGGTCGTAATTTTGACGATCGACCGGACATTCGATCACAATATCTGCGGAAGCATACTCTTTTTTCTCTGCTACCCGCTCGCCGTTAAGCCATACCTCTGCTTTACCCTGCACATCTTTGCAAACAATCTGTGACCGGGTCCAGTTGGGTTTTCTGGTGGCCTGAAAGGTGGTACGGTAGATCATATAGTTTCCATCGGCAGCTTTATGCCGGGTCATCCCCGCATATTGTACCCAGGTATTCATATCATTCTCTTCTATAGAGAGCGTTACATCCGGAGGGGATGTATAGAACCGGGGTGAGTGTATCCATTCCGTAAGTAATTGATAGGTATTCTCTACTGCAACATACCTGGGGGGAAGAGCTTTTTCAGACTGAAGAGTCAGGCGGGCAGATTTCAACCCCTTGGCGTGTGCCACCAGGGTAACGCCTTCTTCTCCACCCGGGTCACTCCGGATAATTACCTGGGCTAATCCGTTAAAAAGCGCTCTTTTATCTCCTTTTTCGGGTTCATGTGAGTTGGGATCACCATTACCCAGACCGATTATTTTAGCCGGACCGGATATCTCAAAGGTAATGAGATTATCTGCTACAGGTACATGACGTCCCTTTTGATCTACCACTTCTACCGTTACAGGTAGTGCATCTTCTCCGTCATTCCTGAGAGCGGAACGATAGGGAGTTAACCGCACAGCGACCGGTTCGCCGGTGGTTTCAACGATTAAACGGATCACTCTTTTTCTGTTTGTATTGTATCCTACTACTTCCAGTTTACCCGATTCATAGGGTACCTCCCATGCATTCATCTCATATTTGTCTGCTTTTTGTCCGGAAACCAGTTTACCATTGAGCCTGAGCACCAGACTATCTACATTACTGATAGTCATTACCTGTATGGGTCTGCCAATGCTATCGGAGGGCCAGTTCCAATGAGGGATCAATTGCAGAAGAGGTTCTTTCTCTTTCCAGTGGACCCGGTGAATATAAGCTGCTGCTTTGGGAAATCCACAAAGATCAAGAATTCCGAAGAAAGAGTTCGCAGAGGGCCAGGAATAGGGAGTGGGTTCCCCGCGGTAATCAAATCCTGTCCAGTAGAACCCGCCTGCCAGCCACGGTCGTTCATTGATCTCCTTCTATGTAGCGCGATGGGACAATCCCCATCTGGCATGTTGGGTATCATAAGAGTCCATCTCTCTCTTTTCCCGATCTGTCACATACCCTCCACGAGTCATAAAAGCAGAGCCGTCTTCCGCACTCGTAAGGCACATACCGGGGTTCTCTTCCCGAAAACGATCATAGCTGTCTGCCTGATAATTAAACCCGACCACATCCACAGCGTATGCTACATTTATCTCATTGAAAAGCCCTCCATTCATGGCAGCTGTCACAGGACGGGTCGTATCGAGTTTTTTAACCACATCGTACATTCTGCGTACCATTTCATACCCGTTCTCTGTTCCCTGCATAGGTTCCTCATTAAATACGGACCACAAAATTATGCTGGGTCTGTTCCGGTCTCTGCGGACCAGCCATTTCAATTGCCGGACATACTCGGGTGAAGTATTGAAAATACGATTTTCATCCATCACCATAATACCCAGGCTATCACAGGCATCCATAAACTCTTTAGCTACGGGATTATAGGCACAACGATATGCATTCACACCTATATCTTTGAGTAGACGCAGGCGGAATTCCCACAAGGCATCGGGTACAGCGACCCCAACCCCTGCATGATCCTGGTGGTTACAAACACCTTTCAATTTTATATTTTCTCCATTGAGCCAGAACCAGGTATCTTTGTCAAACCGGATCTCCCTGAACCCGCACCGGGTAACCACTTCATCAATAACCTTTCCGTTCTCTTTCAGAAGTGATCTCACCGTATACAATACGGGAGAATCGGGAGACCATAATTCAGGGGAGGTGTGTGTTAAGGGGAGGTGAAGAGTCGTTTCCCGCAGTGAACCCACTTCGAAGGCCTGCCGGTTATGATCAATCACATGACCATCCGGATCGATCAATGATAGTTCGACTTCATTCTCCGAAGTGCTCTTTCCCGAATTATATAGGGTTATTTCTACAGGGATCGTCCACGAGTGAGTATCTTTTTTACCGGATTAGCGAACACTCCATCGGTAACAATATGCACGGGTGATCTTTTTACCAGCCAGGTGTGACGATAGATGCCTGCGCCCTCATACCACCATCCTTCCTGGGAATGGGCATCCACACGTACTGCAATTGTATTAAGATCATTGCCGTAGGTTACATACTGGGTGATATCTATATACATAGAGGTATAACCACACCAGTTACGGTGCATGATAGTACCGTTCACCCAAATGGTAGCATAGGTGGCGATCCCATCAAATTGTAATTCAATATGCTTCCCTTTATCTTCTTCCGGCAAACGGAATTAACGCTGATACCATCCATATCCTCTTTCGCGATACCCCTGAGAGAGATTAGCAGCCGGATCAAATCCTCCTTCAACAGCCCAGTCGTGCGGTAGATCGAGTATACGCCACGAGGAATCATCATAGTGAGTGGCTGCTGCCCCACTGGCCCGCCCCGCTTTAGTATTATTATAGGAATCTCTATGCCCTCTTACTACAGGAAATTCAATATCGCCTGCATGGAATCTCTATCCTTTGTTGAGGGAGAGTACTTCCCTGTTCTCTCCTTCTCTCCCATGAAGGGCAAAACAGGAAAAAACATGAGTATGAATAGTAGAAACTCTTTTTTAGTTCGGGGCGATTTATACTCTATAAAATAACGTCCGTCAGCACCTATTCCCAAGGAGCGTGTAGTTGCATCTACAACCCATGCGGATAGTATTCTGAGAAACAGATGTGCCATCCGGTAGTTTTTATTTATAGCCATATTATTTTGTGTTTGGTTCTTCTCTCAGGTATACTGCCTGTCTGTACGAACGGGCTCCTGTTACTTCCTTTGTATGAGAGATAACTCTATATCCCTCACCTTTTTACAAAGGTAGGGAATCGGTGGTCTTAACTTCAATAAATTATCCGGAATAACTAATGAAATATCGATATCTTTTCTTAATTTATAACCCGGATGATAACACAACACAAAAACATGAAATAATTAATAGAG
>JAJPZL010000060.1:0-438 GCA_021204375.1 Bacteroides sp. | reverse complement strand
GTATTGAATGCAGGATGTGCAGAGCATTATGCCGACTGGAACTGGGAAAATATACAAAGTCCTTTTGCCCGTATCTATCTGGTAAAGGAGGGGACTGCAACGATACATTTACCGGAAAAGAGTATCCGGATCATGCCCGGATATATCTATCTGGTCCCTCCTTTTACACTGCACCGGTATGAATGTGAGAGCCATTTCATACTCTACTATTTTCATATTTACGAAAGCCTGACGTGTGAGATACGGGTATTGGAAGAGTATAATTTCCCGGTTGCCATGGAGGCGGGAGAGTTTGAGAAAATACTTATTATACGATTACTGGAGATAAACCCTGATAAAGAACTGCTGAAATATGACCCCTCCTCGTATGATAACAACCCGACCCTGATCAGGCATCTTACACGGAATAGTAAGATCTCCCTGAGTACCTCCCTGGAG
>JAJPZL010000389.1 GCA_021204375.1 Bacteroides sp. | reverse complement strand
CTGTTCAAAATGGGTTTTAAGGCGGAATACAGTTAATATTTTTTAACAAATAAAGCATTTATTGCCCAAAAATATTCCGGTGTTAGATTAAGCTGCCTCCGGAGCCGGGGAGAGCAATAATGTCGTCAGCGCCACGGGATGGGCATCCTGCAGTTATTGGATAAGGCTGATCTTCGATTCTCCTGCGATCCCTTCGGGATATAAGGCATCCATAGATCGTATTATGGAAAAGGTATTATAAAACTGTCTATTAAAAACATATCTTCTACCGAAAAACTTTTATCTTTGCTACTTAACAAATCCAAATCAATTAACTTATGAAAAAGGAATATAATCATGAACAAAAAAAATGGGAGCCTGTAGAGTTTCGGAACCTGCTTTACAGTATGGAGAAGTAAAAATGAAGTTTTCTCCACCACCTATGGAAGAGGAACTGGCTGATAGCATTACCGGTGATGAATTATTAGAAGATATCCTGCAATATATTGATGAGTTGTTTAAGAAGAAATGAGAATTATTTATACCAAAACCGTTACACTATATCTTCGTGGACTTGTTAAAACTCTCTATCAGAAAGACTATTTTGGATTTCACGAGTCAGCCCGTAAGTATGTAATTTCACTTATACGGAATATGGAAACGACTATCCACCTAAAACAGAAGCACTATGCTCCGGTTCGTTATGCCCGGTATGGAAAAGACCTTTATTATGTAGTCTATCCTAAAAACAAACGGACTACCTGGTATTTCTTTTTTACTTATCACCCGGAAGATGATCTTTATTTTATCAGGTATATTACGAATAATCATGTCACGGGGCATTTGTTAGTGTAAGTTGCTTTGTAGTTACTCTTTCTATAGGTATCAGGGTTACCCTCACTCTCCTTAGCTCCGTAGGAGGTGAATAGGAGCGTGCTTGTAAACTCCCTCCGGAATGGGGTGGTGGTAGTGGGTTTGTTTTGGGAATGGGTGGGGGAATGGAAAGAGTGCAGGGGGCGGGCATCGCTGCGGGCCTCCTGCTAACCTAAACAATGAAAAACTAAATCACTTGATGAAACCTATATGTGTTGTGGGGTGATCGGTTATGGATTTGATGGATCCCATGCGTGGGTGTCTTTGATGCAGCGGATGGTACTTCCTTCTTTCCGGGGTTCGGTTGAGGAACCGGCAAAACCGGGGGTGCCGGCGTAGATGAGGAACTCCCCTGCATTCGTCAAAGATGAGGTATTTGTCCATAAATAGGCGGCAGCGGTGGGAAAGAGTACAAGCGTTTCATTTATTTTCCGGCATACAGGAATTCCCATGTATCCGGCCCTTTTGTATAGATGCGCTTTATTCCATTCACTTCAGAGGGGCTGATTGTTCCGTTTGCCACTCCTGTTTCCAAAGGGTTGAACTCTTCCACTCCGGGAACTTTCCAGCCGGCAGGACAGGGGTCATACATGGATTTTCTATTTTTCCTGTCTTTCCATAGGTAGTCATTCTGATATTTTTTTCTGATATGGTGGTATACCAGTCGTTCATCACATTTATTTCTTTAGTATTATAGAAGATGGTAGGGTGGAGAATGCTGTTCCGGAGGTTATTTTCTACGGCTACATTTTCGAAAGTGGTATACACGGGGCTGCCTGAGCCGTCAACTACTTCCCGTTGGTTTGTAGGGTTTGCCAGGTTTATTTCCCAGACAAGTTGTTTGGCACCCGGGAATGGGTCTTTGCGTCCCCATTGGTAAGAGAATCCGTTACCTTCCGCGTTGAGGGTGGTATGGTTGCCATTTGAACCCAGGTTCCGGTCCATAAAGGTGTGGTTGGCTGTGAGGGGGAATACTTTTCCTCCGTTATCGGGGTCGTAACCGGTTACCCAGATGTGGAAGTTCCAGAGTATGTCTGTGCTGTTGCCTTTCCGGATGGCGATGAGGGCGTTGCCTTCTTGTGTGGGGCCTGTGGTGACGTTGAGGGTGTAGTTGCGGTAGTCTCCGCCGCTTCCGGACAGGGTGGCGTTGCGGATGAGTCCCGGGGTGGTTTGCCAGATGATTTGTGGGGTTGGGCTGAGGGTTGCGGGGTTGAGTGGGTCGAGTTCTTCGCCCAGTTCTTTTTCCCATATCCAGAATAGTTTGCGCAGGGGGATTTCTACGGTACTTCCGGCTTGTACCATGTAGCAGTTGGGGTCGGGGGTGGCTGCGATGATGCTGATGGTCTGGTCGGAAAGGGTTCCTTCGGTGTCTTCAAAGGTAAGGTGCATTTTGCGGCCTGATTGGCCGAAGGTATAGGTTCGGGGGGGAAGTGCCGGCGGGACTGATCTTGTATTTTACCGGAATTCCTTCGGTTACATTGTAAACGCCGGAGGTACCTGTCATGGTCTCGAAAGGTACCCCTTGTTCGGTCAGGAAAATGCCGGGTACTTCGGTGTTGACGGCTTTGAGCCGCCAGGAGGTGTTGGAATAGACTTTAAAGTCGTCGTTGTCGCCCATGTAGGTAAATCCTTCCAGTTCCCTGAAGACGATGGATATGCATTGATGGCGGATGTAGATGTTTTTCCTGATGGTTTCCTGTCCGTTGCTGACACTGAAGGTTACGGTGGCTCCATCCTGCAGGAAGGGCCTGCCTTTTACCGGGCCTGTATCTTCTTTGGTAAAGGCGGTGGGGTGGATGGTGAAGGTATGGTTTTCTTCGCCGGAGGTGAGTTCGCGGCCTTCATAAATGGCGTTTGGGCCGTTGGTTTCAAAAGGGAAAACGCGGTTGCCTACCATGATGACTTCCATCCTGCATCCGTTGGGGCCACTCCATCTGACGGTGAAGTTTTCGGCGGATGGTGGCAGGGGGTTGTTATGGGGGTTGCTGCGGAACTGGATTTCTGTCAGTGGCTCGCCGGAGCTGTCTACTATCTCAAGGGAGATACCGGCGAGGTAGGACTGGGTGACCTGTATGGTGTGTTCCATCCGGCCGGCGGTGACGGTGAAGGTGGCTTTGCGGGGTGTTGGGTTGGGGCCGGCAGAGTTGTAGGTGGTGACGGTTGCTTTTACTTCGCCACTTTCGTCGCGTGTGCCGTTGGTTTTATCCAGGGTGAGCCATCCGGTGGAGCCGTCGCCTTCGCTGTAGGTGAGGTTGTCTATTTTCCATCCCAGGGGGCTGTCGGTTTTTATTAGCAGGAGTTTTTCGCCTGGTTCTTTGTCGTAGGCGATTGAATCGTGGCTGACGGAGAGGTAGTATTTGCCGTCAAATTGTACGGATTCGCTATCGCTGTCGTCAAAACGGAATACTTCGCTTACGGTGTTGAAGGGTTTGCAGGTGGCGGCATCGTCGATGGTGCGGTAGCCGGGGCCGCATATTTCTTTTACTACGATATTGTAGGTGTAGTTGCGTATTAAAGGAAGAAAGTTATCGGTGGCTTCCAGTGGGTCAGCCGGGTGTTCATGTTGCCGTTCTACGAAATCAATCCGGTAATAGGAATCGTAGCCGGTGTCTTCGTATTTGCCTTCTATGATGAGGAAGGGGGCTTCGCTTTTTTCTTTGCCGTCGCTGGGGGGTTGTTCGAAGGTGAATATTTCGCGTTTGATGGCGATATTGGGTATGGCTGTGGGGTCGGCCGGGTTGGTGTTGTAGGTGAGCGGAGTGGTGTAGGTCAGGCGGCGGGTGGCAGCAGGTAGGGAGGGTATGAGTAGCCGGGTGCTGCCGGGGTGGTAATTGCCGGTGGTATCGGGGATGATCCGGCCGTTGCGGTAGAAGTTGCAGAGGTGTACCTGGGTAAGTTGGAATGCGGGAAGGGGTTGTCCCTGGTCGTCTTCCTGCTGGATGTAGAGGTCGATAGAGGCCAGCATCCGGAATAGTTTTATGTTATAGTTTTTGGGGGTACTGTTAATCACAAGGCCTGTACTTCCGCCTTCTATGATGCCCCACATAGGAAAGGGCCGGGAATTGGGCGGGGTGACATTCCACGGGGTGCCGTCGTCGAGGCTCAGGAGTAGTTCTTCTTCTATCTGGCTGCGGAGGGGGGGTACCTTTGGCCAGCAACGGGTTTTGTGCTAAGATGGCTGCGCTGTTGGCCAGTACGATAAAGGTGCTGTATGTGCCTGGTTCGAGGGTGGCGGTGGTGGTGTAGAGGCGGTTGTTGGCGGAGTTGCGGGTAAGGGCTGTACCGGGAATAGAGTGGGTGCTTTCCAGCAGTTCGGTATTACCTGTGCCTGCTGTGAAGAGTAGCAGGGTGATTTCCTGTATTTCACTTTCTTCCTGGTCTGTCATGGCGCGGGTGGTGAGTTGGGTTGTTTTGGGCCGGGGTAGTTCCAGGGCCAGTGTGAAGGGACTGCTTGTGGCTGGTTCTGGCTGCCACTCGCCGTAGGAGTCGGTACAGGCTGCCAGGGAGAGTTGCAGCAGGGTGGCGGCTACTCCGATGGTATGTAGTATATTTTTATTTGTTTTCATAATGCTATTTTATTTTATGTAGTAATTATTTGCGTTTGATGCAACGTACTGGGAGTGCCGAGGCTTGTACGATTGTCTCTTCATCATAGCTGCCGGTCCTGTTATTTCCGCCCCACAATCCTAATGTCGGATCGTTGGGGTCTATATTGGCGTTGTAAAACATACTTACTCCATTTGCATTTGGTGGGTCGGTAATGGTGTTACCATACCATGTAAGATCGCCTGCAGAATTGTAGTGGCCGCCTGCGGGTGTAAACATATAATCGGGTGAAGAGTCATCTCTTCGATTACGGTGATATCCTAGGAGCTGGTTTGTTCCGGGGTCTCTGATGATTTGATTAAGGGTTATTTGACTCCATAAGGAATAGGCTGTACTCTGGTTTTCACTATTTTGTAAGAAGTAGGGAACTTTCCAACCGGCCGGGCAGGGGTCGTACGGAGTTTTATGGTCTTCGTAATCATCCCAGAGGAAGTTATTCTGGTAGGCTCCCCGGTTCATACTGGTATACCAATCCCTCAGGCCGGATGTACTTGTATAGTAGGTGGCCGGATTATTGATTGCATTCAGGAGGTTGTTCCGGGTGTTGGGTTGTATGGCTTGCCTGTTTTGGGGGATATGGCCGGGATGCAGGGGGTCTTTGCGTCCCCATTGGTAGTAGAATCCGGTTGTGTTGGGGTTTAGTTGTTCGTCGTCTGCCAGTGCTCCGAGACTTCGTTTCATAAAGTATCCATCAGTTGTTTCCAGCCGGTCGGAGGTATGGAGGTCGGGATTGAAGTTGGTAAGCCAGATGTGCCAGGTCCAGAGCCAGGTGGATGTTCCCGGGCGTTTGGCTCCTACGATTATATTGCCGCTCACTCCTGCGCCCGGACGGGCTGGTAGGGTTACTTCGAGCATGTCTTCCAGGGCGCTTATCCCGCCGGGTGCTCTTGTTTTAGAGAGTTCTGCTTTGTAGTCATTTACCGGATGGTCTATGCGTCCTGTCTGGTCGTAATAGTTTTCCATTAGAATACCGGGTTCCCAATTGCTGCTTTGGAGGAGTTCGTCCAGGGTGGTGTCGCCGGCTTCGCGTTCGCGTATCCAGAAGAGTTTGCGGATAGGTATGCGTAGGGTATGGGTTCCGGTTGCCGGGGATTGATGAGGTAGCAGTTGGGGTCGTCGTATATGGCGGATACTGTGAAGGGGATCAGGCCGGGTATGAGCCCTCGTTGGTCACGCAGGTAGAATGTTGCTTTGTGTCCGGCTTGCCCGATGCCGTCCATGTATGTGGGATTGGCATGGGCTGTTTGCGTGGTATAGGTCAGTGTGGTTCCTTTTACGATGTTATTTCCTCCGGTGAATCCTTGTGGTGTATGGGAACCGTTGACAAAGGCTTCTTCGGTGTTGTCGATACTTTCTATTATGAAAGGGGTGTTGGCAAGTACTTCGAATTCGTATTTCCTGCCCAGGTAGGAGAGCCGGCGGAAATTCCGGGAGAGGATGGCTATGTGTTGATGGTTGAGGAAGATGGTTTTGCTGATGCTTTTGGTGTTGTCGTCGGGGTCGGTCACGGTGAAGGTGACCCAACTGGCGTGTTGGAGGAAGGGGTTGCCGAGGAGTTCGCTGACTTCTTCCGGGGTGAAGGGTTCCGGTTCGATGAGGTATTCTTTCCTGCCGGTGGGGTCGGTGAGTGTACCGGTGGTGATGTGTTCGGTTCCGGCTTTGTAGTCAAAGTAGTCGTCGCCTACCAGGGTGGTACGTACCTGGCAGGTGAAGGGTGTTCCCTGGTTGTTGGTTCCGTAGGGTACCCAGCGTACGCGGAAGGCTTTTTGTTCGTATGGTTGGTCGTTGCCGTAGAAGTCGTAGAAGATGAGTTCTTCGAGGGGGTTGCTGTCGAGGTCTTCGATATGGAGTTCTATTTCCCGGTTTATGTGTTGGGTAATGGTAATGATGAAGTCGATGAGCCTTCCTACGCGGAGGTGTATTTCTGCGCTATGGGGGGGCGTTGGTTGTGTTTTCTTCGAGTAGGATGGAGATGGTTTTTCCTGGTTTTGGGGGCCGGTGCGGTCGGATGGTTCTATGTGTATCCAGCCGTTGTCTATGTTGATTTCTCCTGTGTCGCCGGGTCCGGTGAGGTGGTCGATGATCCAGCCTTCTTCGTAGTTGGTTTGGATGGTGAGTTTGTTGGTGAAGCTGTTTTTGTCATGGGCTTGCCTGTCGAGTTCGAAGTTGCTTTGGTTTACTTTGAGGTAGTAGCGTCCTTCGATGATGATGTCGCTTAGGTCGGAGTCGTTCCATTGCATGACTTCGAATTCGAGCCCGGCTTCTCCGGTCATGGAGAGGATGTTGATTTCGTAGGAGTGGTTCCTGAGGAGTCTGATGGGTTCGCGGGTACCGTCGTCTTGTGTGAGCTGGAAGTCGATGCGGTAGGCTTCTTCGGGCTGCCCGTTGTAGGAACAGGTGAGTTCGAGCCAGGCGTATTCGTCGTTGGGGTGTCCGTGGGGGGTGTATCCTTTCATGGCGTAGATGGTGTTGAGGCAGTCGTTGCCGTTATCAATTGCTGTGCCGGTGTATTCCCATGGGGTGGCGAGGAGGCCGGGGTCGGGTACTCCGTTTACCAGGGGCAGGGTGGGGGGCGGTGGCGCGTATGTAGCCGGTG
>JAJPZL010000484.1 GCA_021204375.1 Bacteroides sp. | reverse complement strand
CCATACAGGACCAGTACAGGCAATAACAGTAACTCCTCTATAGATCGCTTCCAGGATTGCTATAACAAATCCTTCAAACCGGGATGGGTAAACAAATAAAGAAGCCATCTGGTAAAGAGCAGGTAAATCCTGAAAAGGAACTCCGTTAAATATAGTAACATATTTATCCAGTTCATTCTCTTCTATATAAGAAACTACTTTCTTTGTATAAGAAGTACTTTTTCCGACAGCCACTACAGGAACCGGATAAGATAACACCTTTAAAGCTTTTAAAAGGAGTAACAGGTTTTTACGTTCTTCAATAGTACCCAGATACAATATATATATTGATCCGGCAGGTTGTATTTGCTTTTTATATTTACTTTCTCCGAAGGAGAAATTTCTTTTTTAAAAGAGTCATCGCATCCCTGATAGATGACATCTATTTTTTCCGACGGTATTCCGAAATAATGAATAATATCTTTTTTCGTCATTTCACTAATGGCAATGATTCGGTCAGCTTCTTTGCACGCTCTTTTGTATTTATAGGTATATATAATTCGGTCCAGGGGATTGTACAATTCCGGAAAGTACAAAAAGATGAGGTCGTGAATAGTTACCACAGATTTTACCGGATATTTTTCTATTCCAAAAGGTAATTCCCCACTTAGTCCATGAAACAAGGCAGGCTGTTCTTTATCAACCTCTTTCAAAACACCAAATGAGCGCCAAAAAGATTTAAATATCCCCTCCTTTTTTTTGGGCGGGATAGACAAATCTCACCTTATCACTACAAACGATCTGCTCTCTGAATTTATCATTCCCCGGATCAGGAGAATATAATAAATATTCCCAATCGGGACCATATTTTACCAGATTATTCACCAATGTCCGCCCATAGTTTCCTAACCCCGTACCATTGTGCGTAATCCGTTTGGCATCAAATGCAATCCTGATATTTTTCCTCTCCATTCTTAAAACTTTTTGTTCTTCCGTGCATGGAATAAGACCTCTTTTACCGCGTAATCCTTATTATACCCCATTATTTCTGCAAAAGTTTGCGTGAATACAATAAATCCTTCGTGAGAAAGGCATAGACGCCTGAAATTCCAGTAAGATTTTTTCTCAGGTATATACTTTCCAATACTCATTCGGTTAATATCTACCAGATAGAAGCGATAGCCGACATCGGTCCGCTTGTAAAGTATATTGCCCGGTGTATAATCTTTATGATAGATTCGGGCTGTATGTAAAGCTGCCGAAAAAGTACCAAATGCTTTCAGAACATCTATTCGCTCCGGAGTCATCGGTTGATCCTGTAATTCACGAATTTCATGAACCCCTGTAAGTTCTTCGGAAATATAAAAGGAGTGAGATAATCCAAAATCAATCTGCTCTATGCAAGCCACAGGAGTAGGTGTATAAAAACCCGCGGCGATCAATTTTAAACCATTTTCATAAGATCGACGAGCCTTTGACTGTCTGAAAGTTGCATATACAAATCTATTAATGAGATGAGGAACTTTAAAGCTTTTAACAATCCAGGCTCTCTCTTTATACCCGAATCGTTTAAGAGTATTCCGGAACTGGAAAATAGTTTCCCCTTCATACGAAAATATCTCAGGTATCCTTTTTATAAAATCACTATCTTGTTTATAAAGATCATTGATTATAAATTTCATACTAAGTACAAGTTATTCATATCAGCCTCTCAAATCCAGCAATACCACAGGGCGGTATGAGATCTATTGAAATTCTGCTGCTCTCCTGTTTATTCCGGTATCTAAAACCGCTCACCAGTGAAGCTTTATATATGACATTATCAGGTACAAAGTTAGAAATTCTTTTTATGTGACCAATAAGACTCTGTTTTTTAGACTGATATTTATAATCATCGAAAGAGACCGCTCTTTCCTATTAACCTTTAGTAGGAAAATGGCAGGTAAGAAAAAACCCTCCTTACTTTTTAACCCCAATAAAACCACCTGTTCCTTCTAATATTTCTTGCATTTTTATTAATTTTGTACCCTATTGGTTACGTACATAAAGAAAAGAAGATGCCATTAAATTTACCAGACAAACTACCTGCTATCGAATTACTAGAAAAAGAGAACATTTTTGTAATCGATAGTTCCCGGGCGAGCCAACAGGATATTCGTCCGCTCAAAATTGTCATTCTGAACCTCATGCCGATCAAGATCACGACAGAGACAGATCTTGTACGCCTTCTATCTAATACTCCACTACAGCTGGAGATCTCTTTTATGAAAATAAAAAACCATACGCCTAAAAATACTCCGATCGAACATATGCAAACCTTCTATCGGGATTTTGATTCCATAAAAGAAGAAAAATTTGACGGGATGATCATTACGGGGGCACCTGTAGAACTGTTGGATTTCGAAGCAGTAAATTACTGGGAAGAGATCACAGAGATATTTGACTGGGCACGTACCCATGTCACCTCTACTTTCTATATCTGCTGGGCGGCTCAGGCAGGTCTCTACCATTTTTACGGAGTACCTAAATATCCGCTTTCACAAAAGATGTTCGGAGTATTTCCTCATACGGTTCACGATGCACTGCATCCTATTTTCCGTGGTTTTGACGATCTCTTTTATGTACCACACAGCCGGCATACGGAGATCAGGCGAGAGGACATACTAAAATGTCCTGAACTTACCCTCCTTTCCAAATCGGAAGAGTCAGGTGTATATATGGTCGCCGCCCGGAACGGAAGGGAATTCTTTATAACCGGACACTCCGAATACTCCCCCTTTACGCTGGACGAGGAGTATCGCCGCGACCTGAAGAAGGGACTACCTATACAAATGCCCAGGAACTATTATCAAAACGACAATCCGGAAGAGGGTCCGGTCGTAAAATGGCGGGGACATGCCAACCTGCTATTCTCGAACTGGCTCAATTACTTTGTATACCAGCAAACCCCCTATAATATTAACGAGATCCGTTAACCGGAAAGCAAAGAAAAAAGTCCGGATGAAGTATCGTGAAATTGAATTGCTGGCACCTGCCAAAAATCTGGAGTATGGCATAGAAGCGATTAACCACGGAGCAGATGCCGTATATATCGGTACTCCCCGTTTTGGAGCCCGGGCTTCGGCAACGAATTCCCTGGAAGACATTGCTTCTTTGATCGAATATGCACACCTGTTCAGGGTCAAAGTCTATGTGGCCCTGAATACCATTCTGGATAAGCAGGAACTCCGGGAAGCAGAAACAATTACAGAAGCTAAAAAACAGCGTGAAGACAGTCTGGATAAGCAGGAACTCCGGGAAGCAGAAACAATGATTCGGGATCTTTACCGGATCGGTACGGATGCATTGATCATACAGGATATGGGTATCCTTCAGTTAGAGATTCCTCCTATTCCGATACATGCCAGTACCCAAACCGATAACCGTACCCCGGAAAAAGTAAAGTTTTTAAAAGATTGTGGTATTCAGCGGGTAGTACTGGCTCGGGAACTTACCCCGGAACAGATCCGTGAGATCCACAAACAATGCGATGTACCCTTAGAGGATTTTGTACACGGTGCCTTATATGTAAGCTATAGCGGTCAGTGTTATATCAGCCAGGCGTGTTACGAAAGAAGCGCCAACCGGGGGGGGAATACGCTCAGTTCTGCCGATTACCCTTTAATCTGGTGGATGCGGAAGGCAAAACCATAGTCCGCAACAAACACCTGCTCTCCCTGAAAGATATGAACCGGATAGAAATACTGGAAGAGTTAATAGAGGCAGGGGTTACCTCTTTTAAAATAGAGGGCAGGCTAAAAGATGTTTCCTATGTAAAGAATATAACAGCCGCCTACCGGAGCAGACTGGATGAGATCCTGCAACGGAGACCCGAATACAGGAGAGCCTCCTCCGGAGTAAGCCAATATGCCTTTACTCCCCAACCGGATAAAAGTTTCAGCCGTGGCTTTACGCCCTATCTGCCGGATCAAAAGCCTCATGATATCACTTCATTCGACACACCCAAATCCCTGGGAGAGGAGATGGGAAGTGTCAAAGAGATCCGCCGGAACCATTTTACCGTAGCGGGTGTAAAGTCCTTTCACAATGGAGACGGAGTATGTTACCTCAATGAAAAAGGGGTAATGAAAGGATTTAGGATCAATCGCGTTGAAGAGAATAAAATCTATCCCGCCGAAATGCCAGACATCACGCCCCGCACCAGGCTTTATCGGAATTTTGACCAGGAGTTCGAAAGGCAGTTGTTACGTAAGAGTGCAGAAAGAAAGATTCGGGTAGAGATGGAACTATCAGAAAATCCCCATGGGTATAATTTATCGCTGAAAGATGAAGATCATATAAGGGTCTCCATTAATTTTCCTGCCCCCAAAGAGATAGCCCGTACTTCCCAGACTGAACAACTGAAAAAGCAACTCACCAAATTAGGGAACACTCCTTTCCAGGTAACTCATTTTACGCTCAAATTATCGGAGAACTATTTTATTCCTGCTTCCCTCCTTACCGAATATCGCAGGCAAGCGGCAGATAAACTGTTGCAGAACAGAAAGATCAATTACCGGCAGCAACTCCATAAAATACAAGAGAGTTCTCACCCCTATCCGGAAAATAAGTTGACCTACCTGGGAAATGTGAGAAATCCGGAGGCAAAAAGATTCTATCTGCAACACGGTGTACACGAAGTTTCCCCTGCCTTTGAAGAAGAGACTCCCGAGAACTCGGTTCTTATGTTCTGCAAACACTGTATACGGTACAGTATGGGCTGGTGCAACCGATATCATCAGCAATCCTCTCCTTACCCGGAACCGTTTTATCTGGTTACCAGTGACAACCGCAGGTTCCGGCTTGAATTCGATTGCAAAAAGTGCGAAATGCGGGTAACAAACCCTTAAAGGAGAAGGAATGAGAAGGAACAGGAATATTTATAGGCTTCTGTTTTCCAGACGACTATTCATGGGAACAGTTTTATCCGTGTTCCTGATAGGCCTCGTTTCTGCAACCGAAACAAACCACAAAAAAGATTCGATCTTATTGAAGAAATTACTTCACACGGATCTTATCCTGAGAACAGACTCTCTGCCACTCGAACAACTTCCTTTAAAAGGAGCCTATCAAACTATTTATAAAGTGGACCGGGTCATTATGGCGGAAATAACCCATGAAAAAGGGAAAACACGTTTTAAAATAGCCCGTGACCAGGAGACCCAGGGATGGATCACCCTTAACCAACTCTACTCATTTGCTCCTGCCTCCCTCTTCTCACAACTGACCTGGATCATGGAGTATACTTCCCTGGCCAAACCGTTCATCCTTCTCCTTATTGTTACCCTTATTACCGGAAAGATAGTACGAAAAAACGATAGCCCGATCCCAATACTTGCTGATACAATACCTCTCGCATTTCCGGCCTTTATCGGTCTTCATGCCCTGATCATACTTACTTTACAAGGGATCAAACACTTCTGTCCGGAGCAATGGCAGCTATTTTACTTAGATCCGCCTATCAATCCCCTCTCCGCTTCCTTCCCCTTCTCTCTTTTAATAGCAGAAATATGGTTGGCAGTTATCCTCTTTCTGACCACACTTGAACAAGCTTTCCGACACTACACAGTAGAAAAGGCTCTCCTGTGGGTCACCCATTTATCCGCCTATTCCATGTTCCTCTATATTCTGTTTATCCCTACTCCCTATTATACAAGCCTATTACTCCTCATTTTTCCCGGTTATAATTTGCTAAAGAGAATAACTACAGAGAAAAAATACAGATACAGATGCGGAAAATGTAACGGCAAAATGGAACATACCGGTACATGTCCTCACTGTGGCATCCTGAACTCCTGAAAAAAGAAGGGGGCACAAAAGAATCTCTTCTTTCATACCCCACCTACTCGCACGTATATTTTTATTTTATTTCAATCTGGCAAGTGCCTCTTTGATACGACGCATAGCTTCCACAATATTCTCATCCGAAGTAGCATAACTCATACGGATATATTCAGGAGCACCAAAAGCAGTACCACCCACGCAAGCCACATGTCCCACTTCTAGCAGATACATGGCCAGATCGCCGGCATCCTTGATCACACGGTCTCCGTCCGATTTTCCGTAGTAAGAATCACATTTCGGGAAAAGATAGAAAGTCCCCTGCGGATTATTTACCTCAAATCCCGGGATCTCTTTCGCCAGCTCCACGATCAGGTTACGGCGACGTTCAAACGCCTCACGCATCTCCCTTACCGGCTCTTGTGTTCCTACATAAGCAGCTTCCGCAGCTTTTTGGGAAACCGAACAAGGTCCTGAAGTGTACTGTCCCTGCAATTTATTACAGGCAGATACGATCCATTGCGGTCCGGCAATAAATCCAATACGCCAGCCCGTCATTGCGTATGCTTTCGAAACACCGTTTACAATCACTACACGATCCCTGATCTCAGGGAACTGAGCAATACTCTGGTGTTTACCGATATAGTTAATATGTTCGTAGATCTCATCGGTAATTACGATCACCTGCTGATATTTAGCCAATACCGCTGCCAGTCCGGCCAGTTCTTTCCGACTATAGACCGAACCCGTAGGATTGGAGGGTGAGCAAAGAATCAACGCTTTGGTCTTAGGAGTAATAGCGGCTTCCAGCTGTTCAGGAGTGATCTTTAAATCCTGCTCAATACCGGCAGATACGATCACATTGGTACCTTCGGCCAGTTTTACCATTTCCGGATAACTTACCCAGTAAGGAGCAGGGATGATCACCTCATCACTCGGACCGATCAACGCCAGTAATACATTACATACAGACTGTTTCGCACCATTCGAACAAAGGATCTGATCCGCTGTATATTCCAGGTCATTCTCTCTCCTGAGTTTTTCCACAATAGCATTGCGAAGTTCAGGATAACCCGGTACCGGAGAATACCGGGAAAAATTATTATCTACCGCTTTCTTAGCAGCTTCCTTAATATGGTCCGGGGTATTGAAGTCGGGTTCACCCACACTCAAATTAATTACATCAATGCCCTGCGCTTTGAACTCATTGTGCTTTTGCGACATCGCCAGTGTCTCATAAGGAGACAAACTGTTCAAACGGTCAGATAGTTGATTC
>JAJPZL010000266.1 GCA_021204375.1 Bacteroides sp. | reverse complement strand
GTATAGTAAAAGAAGCGAAATTATATTGGACTCTTTTGTAGCTTTACAACATTTTATAATATAGATTTTGGGAAAATTTGATGCATATAAAATCAATTTAAAAGGAGTACAGCCGGATGTTCAGGAATTTAAATATACGCTGGATAATCTCTTTTTTGCCAATATCGATAGCCCTGAAGTAGAAAAGGGTAAGGTTAGAGCCTTGGTTTCTGTAAGGAAGAAATCACAGATGTATGAGTTTACTTTTCAGATTGATGGGATAGTACAGATTCCCTGTGACCGTTGTCTGGATGATATGGAGCTTCCCGTAAGTTCGACCGATAAGTTTTTGGTAAAGTTTGGGCGTGAGTTTGCGGAAGAGAGTGATAACATTGTGGTTATTCCTGAAGATGAAGGAGAGATCAATATAGCCTGGTTCCTGTTTGAATTTATAGTTCTGAATGTTCCTATAAAGCATGTACATGGTCCCGGAAAGTGCAATAAGGCAATGGTCGGTAAACTAAAGAAACATGTGAAGAGGGATCCGGAAGAGGAGGAGGATTTAGGAGATGAAGATACCGGAATAGATGAATCCGGTAGCGAGAGTTGGGAAATAGATCCCCGGTGGAACGAATTAAAGAAAATAATAGATAATAATTAAAGTTTAAAAGAAAATGGCACATCCTAAAAGAAGACAATCAAAAACGAGAACCGCAAAGAGAAGAACTCATGACAAAGCAGTAACTCCTACATTGGCTATCTGCCCGAACTGCGGTGAATGGCATGTATTCCATACAGTATGCGGTGCCTGTGGATATTACAGAGGCAAATTGGCAATTGAAAAAGAAGCAGCTGTTTAACTTTCAGTTCTCATACTTCTAATACGGCCTGAGAGTTTGTACTCTCGGGCTGTTTTTAATTAATCAATTTTTAATTGAATGGAAAAAATCAATGCTGTAATTACTGGTGTAGGGGGATATGTTCCTGATTATATACTGAATAATGAGGAGATCTCCCGAATGGTAGATACCAGTGATGAATGGATTATGACCCGTATCGGAGTAAAAGAGAGACGTATTCTCAATGAAGAGGGACTCGGTACTTCGTATATGGCTCGTAAGGCAGCTAAACAGTTGATGCAAAGAACCGGTTCTTCTCCCGATGAGATTGATCTGGTGATTGTAGCGACTAGTACCCCCGATTATCCTTTTCCATCTGTAGCCTCTATTCTGTGTGATAAGTTAGGATTAAAGAATGCATTTGCTTTTGATATGCAGGCGGCCTGTTGTGGTTTTTTGTATTTATTAGAGACGGCCGCTTCTTTTATTCGTTCCGGAAGATACAAGAAGATCATTATTGTGGGGGCTGATAAAATGACGGCTATTACTGATTATACAGACCGTACTACCTGTCCGATTTTCGGAGATGGGGCAGGAGCCTGTATGGTTGAAGCTACAACGGAAGATATGGGTATACTGGATGCGGCTTTGAGAACGGATGGAAAGGGTTTACCTTTCCTACATATGAAAGCCGGTGGTTCTGTTTGTCCTCCTTCTTATTTTACCATTGATAACAGAATGCATTATATTTATCAGGAAGGGCGTACTGTGTTTAAGTATGCTGTTTCGAATATGTCTGATATCAGTGCGGAGATAGCTGAGCGTAATCATCTTACAAAAGAAGATACAGACTGGATTATTCCTCATCAGGCTAACATGCGTATTCTGGATGCTGTTGCAAATCGTATGGAAGTCCCTATTGAGAAGATAATGATCAATATTCACCGGTATGGTAATACCAGTGCGGCTACGCTTCCTTTATGTTTGTGGGATTTTGAGGATAAACTTAAAAAGGGTGATAATCTCATTTTTACTGCGTTTGGCGCTGGTTTTACATGGGGAGCTGTCTATGTAAAATGGGGGTATGACGGGAAAAAATGGTAATTATATATGGTTTTGAAAACGCATCAGAATAAGGATGCGTTTTTTCCGGTAATGAAAAGTTAGCATATTATGCATAAAGCAGGTTTTGTAAATATAGTAGGAAATCCGAATGTAGGTAAGTCTACCTTAATGAATCAATTAGTAGGCGAGAGAGTCTCCATTGCTACTTTTAAGGCTCAGACTACCCGTCATCGTATTATGGGAATCTATAATACGGAGGATATGCAGATTGTTTTTTCGGATACTCCAGGAGTTGTAAAACCTAATTATAAGTTGCAGGAATCCATGCTCAACTTTTCGGTTTCGGCTCTTGCAGATGCTGATGTACTTTTGTATGTAACAGATGTAGTAGAAAAACCGGATAAAAACAGTGAATTTGTAGAGCGGGTAAGTAGACAGAGTGCTCCGGTACTTTTATTGATCAATAAGATCGATCTAACCAATCAGGCAGGCCTGGTTAAGCTGGTTGAAGATTGGCAAAAAGTATTGCCGACTGCGGAAATCATTCCGGTTTCGGCATTGAATAATTTTAATGTAGACTATGTAATGAAGCGTATCCGTGAGTTACTACCGGATTCACCTCCCTATTTTGATAAAGATCAGTGGACGGATAAACCGGCTCGTTTCTTTGTCTCAGAAATTATCCGGGAGAAGATATTGCTTTATTACGATAAAGAGATACCTTATTCAACAGAGGTCGTGGTAGAGCTTTTTAAAGAGGAAGAAAAGATGATCCGGATAATGGCTATTATCTATGTGGAACGAGATTCCCAGAAAGGTATTATCATTGGTAAAGAGGGTAAAGCTCTTAAAAAAGTGGCTACGGAAGCCCGGAAGTCTCTGGAGAAGTTTTTCGGTAAAACTGTTTTTCTGGAAGTCTTTGTCAAGGTGGATAAGGATTGGAGAAATTCGGATCGGAAACTGAAGAACTTTGGTTATCAGTTAGATTAAAGTATTAATATGAGTGTGATAGTCGCAAATATAATAGTATATGGGAAATTTAGTTGCAATAGTAGGACGCCCCAATGTAGGAAAGTCAACCTTGTTTAATCGCTTGACCAAGTCTTGTCAGGCTATTGTCAATGAACAAGCTGGTACTACCCGTGACCGGCAGTATGGGAAATCGGATTGGCTGGGCCAGGAATTTTCGGTAGTTGATACCGGAGGATGGGTCGTTAATTCGGATGATATTTTTGAGGAAGAGATCCGTAAACAGGTCTCTATGGCTATTGAAGAAGCAGATGTAATTCTGTTTGTTGTGGATGTACAGAACGGAGTTACTGACCTGGATGAGCAGGTGGCTACTATTTTACGTCGTACAAATAAACCGGTACTACTGGTTTCTAATAAAACAGACAACAATGATCTCCAATATGATGCTGCTGAATTTTATAGATTGGGGTTAGGTGATCCTTTCTGTATCTCTGCCATAAGTGGAAGTGGTACGGGAGATCTGCTGGATGTTCTGGTCTCTAAATTCAAGAAGGAATCAGAAGAGATACTGGATGATGATATTCCATGTTTTGCTGTGGTAGGACGCCCGAATGCGGGTAAATCATTGATTGTGAATGCTTTTATTGGTGAAGATCGTAATATTGTTACGGAAATAGCAGGTACTACCAGAGACTCCATTTATACCCGGTATGAAAAATTCGGATTTGATTTTTATCTGGTAGATACGGCGGGTATCCGTAAGAAGAATAAAGTAAATGAAGATCTGGAGTATTATTCGGTGATTCGTTCCATCCGCGCCATTGAAAACTCAGATGTATGTATTCTGATGGTAGATGCTACCCGTGGAATTGAGGGGCAGGATCTCAATATTTTCTCATTAATACAACGAAACTCTAAAGGGTTAGTGGTAGTAGTTAATAAATGGGATTTGGTTGAGAATAAAAATAATAAGATGATTAAGGAATTTGAAGGTGCTATTCGGGAACGTTTTGCCCCTTTTACTGATTTTCCGATCATTTTTGCCTCTGCAACGACTAAGCAACGTATTTTTAAAGTGTTGGAGACTGCCGGAGAGGTGTATGAGAACCGCACTATCAAAATACCTACTGCACAGTTGAATGAGGAGCTTTTACCGCTTATTGAGGCGTATCCGCCTCCTTCCAACAAAGGTAAATATAGTAAGATCAAATACATTACGCAGTTGCCTAATACACAGGTGCCTTCTTTTGTGTTTTTTGCTAATTTGCCGCAATATGTAAAGGAGCCTTACAGGCGTTTTCTGGAGAATAAAATGCGTGAGAAATGGAATTTTACCGGAACTCCTATTAATATTTATATCCGTCAGAAATAATACTGATCTCTCAGGAATAAAGAAAGGGGCGGAAATTCTGAATATCCCATTCAGTTTTCCGTCGCTTCTATTTTTTATGGATCAGATATTTATCCTTCCAGATTCTGTACCTGTACTTCTTTTACTTTTCTGAATAGATCGGAAGCAAAAATGAAATCATTCAGTCGTTGATTACTGGAAGTGAAAATATCCTCTTTAGTTCCTCCCCACTCTTTATGCCCCTGATAAATATAGATAATTTTTTCCCCTATACCCATTACAGAGTTCATATCGTGGGTATTAATGATAGTAGTCATGTTATATTCGTGGGTAATATCATGGATCAGATTATCAATAACCAGAGATGTTTTGGGATCAAGTCCTGAGTTAGGTTCATCACAAAACAAATATTGGGGTTCCAGAGCAATGGCACGGGCAATAGCCACACGCTTTTGCATACCTCCACTGATCTCTCCCGGGTATTTGTCTTTAGCTTCTGAAAGATTTACCCGATCCAGATATAACATAGCTCTTTTAGTGCGATCTCTGAGTGTATCCGTACTAAACATATTTAGTGGGAACATTACATTATCCAATACACTCATGGAGTCGAACAGGGCAGCACTCTGGAAGATCATTCCTATTTCACTCCGCAGTTTCTTCTTCTCGTTCTTATCTAATGTAAGAAAGTCTCTGCTATCATATAAAAGTTCACCACTGTCCGGAGTAAGAAGTCCTACTATACACTTCATCAGTACGGTCTTTCCGGAACCACTCTGTCCGATGATCAAATTAGTCTTTCCGTTTTCAAAAATAGCATTAATATCCTGTAGTACAGGTTTACCTTCGAAAGATTTATATACGGATTTAATCTCTATCATTCCATCAGAAGTTTAGTTAATATTAAATCGGAGAACAGGATCAGTATGCTACTGGTAACAACTGCATCCGTAGAGGCTTTTCCCACTTCGATAGAGCCTCCGTCAACGGTATATCCGAAGAATGAAGATACACTGGCAATGATAAAAGCAAAAAAGATGGATTTTATAATACCGCACCAGATAAAGTATTCCACAAACATATATTGAAAACCGTATTCCAGATCGGTAGCAAACATCACGCCTCCGAACCAGCAGATAGCAAAGGCTCCGATAATACCGGAAAATATACTGAAAGTGACCAGCATAGGTATCATGGTAACAAGTGCTGTGATTTTGGGCAGGATGAGGTAGGAAGCTGAATTTACTCCCATAATTTCCAGTGCATCGATTTGTTGGGTAATACGCATACTTCCTAATTCGGAAGCGATGTTGGAACCTACTTTCCCGGCCAGAATAAGACACATAATGGAGGAGGAGAATTCCAGTAACAGAATTTCACGGGTTACATATCCTACCGTCCAACGTGGCATCCAGGGACTTTCAATATTGAGTTTGATCTGGATAGTAATAACTGCTCCTATAAAAAAAGAGATGAGCAATACAATTCCGATAGAGTTTACTCCTAATTGTTCCAGCTCTTTTATATATGATTTGAAGAACATACGCATGCGCTCCGGGCGTGAAAACGTACGTCCCATTAGCAGAATGTATCTGCCAACCGTTTTTAAGGCTTTTTTCATTACTACTCTATTTGCCTACAAATATACATTATTTTGTTAATAAACGGGATTCCCGTAACCTTTTTAAACATATAGGAGGCCTATTTAATGATAAAATAATAGCCTGCATCTATATTTTTGCTACTTTTGCGCCAAAGAATTTTTAATATGGACCAAACTGTCGGAGAAAGTAATTTAACAATGGATGAACCTACAGAAATGGAGACTGTATCTGAGTTGCAAAACTCTGAAGGTCAGATGGTACTTCGTACTGAAGATCTGGTTAAAAAATATGGAAAGCGTACGGTGGTAAATCATGTCTCTATCCATGTAAAACAGGGAGAGATCGTAGGGTTGCTTGGACCAAACGGAGCCGGTAAAACTACTTCATTCTATATGACAGTAGGACTTATAACTCCCAACGAAGGACGAATTTTTCTGAATGATCTGGAAATTACTAAATATCCTGTTTACAAACGGGCACAAAATGGAATTGGTTATCTGGCTCAGGAAGCTTCGGTTTTCCGAAAGATGAGTGTGGAGGATAATATTGCTTCAGTTCTGGAGATGACAAATACTTCCAAAGATTATCAGAAGGATAAGCTGGAAAGTCTGATTGCGGAGTTTCGTTTGCAGAAAGTGAGGAAGAACCTGGGTGACCAGCTTTCCGGAGGAGAGCGTAGACGTACTGAAATAGCCCGTTGTCTGGCTATTAATCCGAGGTTTATTATGTTGGATGAACCGTTCGCCGGGGTGGATCCCATTGCGGTGGAAGATATTCAGCAGATCGTATGGAAGTTGAAGGATAAAAATATCGGAATTCTTATTACTGACCATAATGTGCAGGAGACGCTTAGTATAACAGACAGAGCTTATCTTTTATTTGAAGGAAAGATCCTCTTTCAGGGTACTCCCGAAGAGTTGGCGGCCAACGAGGTGGTACGTGAGAAATATTTGAGTAACAGCTTTGTACTTAGAAGAAAAGATTTCCAGTGTAAATAACCGAAAAAGAAAATATACTTAGATATCCGGAATAAGAGTTCCGGATTTTTTTACGGTATATTTCCTGTTCGTTGTATATAATAGCTATATAACTGATTGTGTGCTAAGGAGGTGATCCTGATAGAAAGATCCTTATTATTTTTTTGTTATATGTTTGATAATTGAAAGATTAACACTAATTTTGTGCGCTCTTAAAAAGATAATATGATTATCTGCATAATGTCCTATTATAAATTCTGGATTTGAAGTCGGAGTTATAGCTGATAGC
>JAJPZL010000416.1:4872-7081 GCA_021204375.1 Bacteroides sp. | reverse complement strand
AAAAAGAATATTTTTAGGAACCAAAATCAATTAATATAGTTTTAAATTCATTTTTATTGGTTAAAAATATAATTTTCGCCCGGTATTTCTATAATAAGCACTAATTTTGTTACTTCAATCAAACACATCAATTGTATGAACAACACACAACAATTATATCCTTTGACCGATCTTTATACAGAGCAGGAAGAACCTACGGGTATAAGTCTGGTAGAAAAGGGATTTTTAATTGATGAAATAAGTGTCGGAACCGATTCTCCCATGGATATTTCTTTCCGCACAGATTCTATTCTGGTCATGATCGTAGTAAACGGTTATGCAAATCTTTCTATTGACCACGATATATATCGTCTGAGCGAGAACAACATTCTGACCATTGTATCGGAACACCTGATCTATTTTCGCGAAAAAAGTCCGAATTTTTCAGCTAAACTGTTTTTGATAGAGAAAAAGATACTTAATTTTACCTCCCTTAATATTTCACCGGATATTTACCTGTTCCTGAAAAAGAACCCGGTACAACGGTTCCTCCGAAACGAGATCACCACCCTGACAGAGATATACGATCTGATGTTAAAAAGAACCCGGCAAAAAGAGATATTGATCGGAAACAACTCCCTCTACTTCCTTATTTTCGCCTTTTTCAGCGACCTGGCCGAATTAGTCAATAAAACAGGACGCAATTTCCATCAATTATTTTTCTCGCACAAAGAAAATATTTACCGGAACTTTTTCAACCTGCTGCGGGAACATGTAAAAGAGAATAAAAATGTCTCTTTCTATGCTAACCAGTTATGTATCACCTCTCAATACCTCTCTTCCGTATTAAAAGAATTAAGCGGACTTACAGCTAATAAGTGGATTGATGAAATGTTACTGGCCGAAGCCAAAATGCAACTCCACTTTACTCAGAACAATATACAACAAATAGCCAATAACCTGAACTTTCCCGATCAATCTTCTTTCGGAAAATTTTTCAAGAAAATGACGGGCAAGTCCCCAAAGGCCTACAGGATGGAAAGATTTTCCTGAATACTTGCCGGACCTCCCATAAAATATTGCTATTTTTGTCTGTTTTGTAAGACCAACCGCCATAAAGACTTTCAAGATCATAACCCAATGGATCATCGGTATGATAACAATATGTTATATCGGGATCCTTATTTTGCTGAATATCCCCTCTGTTCAGCGAAAAATGGCGTCGTTCGCCTCCCGGGAACTGGAAAAGATCCTGGAAACAGAACTACAGATCGGCAGGATCCACATCGGTTTTCTAAACCGTATCATTATCGATGACCTGCTGGTAAACGATCAGCAGAATACTGAGATGCTGCGTATCACCCGTTTATCTGCTAAATTCGATCTTCTTCCCCTGCTCAATGGAAAAGTATCCATCAGTAATCTGCAGCTTTTCAGTTTTAATGTAGCACTAAATAGAGCTGAAAAAGAGTCAGACCTGAATCTTCAGTTTATCATTGATGCCTTTAAAAGTGACAAACCTGCGACAGAATCCAGTCTTGATCTGCGCATAAATTCTATACTGATCCGCAGAGGACGCCTTTCGTTCAATGTGCTGTCAGAGCCGGAGACCCCGGAAAAATTCAATACGAATCACCTGAGATTTACCAACATTATAGGCAATCTTTCCATTAAAGCTCTCCATAAAGATTCAATCAATACACAGGTCAAAAGATTTAGTTTCAATGAAGAATCCGGCCTGGATCTTCAGAAACTATCTTTCCGGGCAGTAGGTAACCGGCAGGGATTGAGTGTGGAAAACTTCTCCGTAGCCTTGCCGGAAACAGAACTGAAGATGGATACCATCCGGCTGAAATTCAACAATCCGGGATCCTTCCTGAATTTTTCCGAAGAGGTGAGTTTTTCTCTCAGGATCGCACCTTCTGATATTGTCCTGAAAGATGTAGCCCCTTTTGTACCTGTACTCAATAATTTTGATGAAACGATCCGGTTCAGTATGGAGTTAAACGGCACCTTAAATGATTTAGACTGTCCATACGTAACAGTAGATGTCGGAGATCACATCCGGTTTAAAATGAATGCTTCGATACAAAATCTGGTGAACCCGGAAGAGGCTTTTATTTTCGGGAATGTCTCCAGACTTTTCATTGACCCTACCGGAAGCAATTTTATATTCAGGAATATAAATCCGCAAAAACCCACCTCTCCCTATATAGAACGAATGGGAACC
>JAJPZL010000416.1:0-4862 GCA_021204375.1 Bacteroides sp. | reverse complement strand
TTATGTATGGAAATCTGAATACATCCATAGGGAGCGCCCGCACAGATATTAAACTGGGGTATGATCAGCAAAAAAATATATTTCACTATTCGGGAGCACTGCAAAGCCAGGAGTTTGAACTGGGCAAACTGACAGGAAGACCCGATATCCTGAATAAAATAAGCCTCAACATAGAGGTAGACGGAGAGCATACAGCTACCCGGCGTTATCCCTCCATTAAAGCAATAGGATATATTTCAGCCGTTGATTATAAAGATTATACTTACGAAAATATAGAACTGGATGGTGAGTTCAAAGAGGGAGGTTTTGATGGAACCGTGGCTATAAACGATGAGAACGGTTCCCTTTATCTCAGTGGGAATTTTAATGTAGCAGTTGCTTCTCCCCGCTTCAATATAAAAGCAGAAATGAACCGATTTAATCCGCACGCTCTTCATCTTACGGAAAATTATGAAGGATCAGATATCTCCTTTATACTGGATGCAGACTTTACCGGAAACTCCATCGACGATATGATAGGTAATATTACGGTAGACAGTATTACACTCGTTACTCCCGGAGATCTCTTTTTTACGGAAAGGATCCAGCTGGAAGCCAGTCAGCAGGAGCAGAAAAAAATATTAACTCTTACTTCCGAATATCTGCATCTGCTGATAAAAGGTGATTATTCCTACCAGACCCTGCCGGTAAGTATAATCAATATCCTGAACTCTTACCTTCCTTCACTGGTAAGCCGCAAAGGAGAAAGTGAAAGTAAAAATAACTTCTACTTCGACCTCTCCCTCTTCAATACCCAGCCACTGACACGGATATTTAAATTACCCTTTACAGTCCAGACCCATTCTACCATCAAAGGATTTGTTCATGATCACTCCGGAAAGCTACGGATAGAAGGATATTTCCCCAAATTCAGCCTGGGAAATTCCACCTTTGAATCCGGTGTAGTGATCTGTGAAAACCCCAAAGATCACCTGAGTACTCATATCCGGGCAGGAGGCCGTATGAAAAACGGAGCAGCTCTGAATATAGCTCTGCGTAACCAGGCCAAAGCAGATCAACTGACTACTATATTAAGCTGGGGAAATAACGGAGTAACCACCTACAGCGGTGAACTAACCGCTATCAGTGATTTTCTGAAAAATCCCGGAAAAGACCCTCCGCTGAGTGCTTATATTCAAATTGAACCCACGATCGCTATTCTCAATGACAGTATATGGAATATAGAACCCTCTTATGTCCGGATAGACTCCGGTAAAGTAACTGTTAACAAATTCCGGGTGAGCCACAAAGACCAGCATCTTACCATTCACGGCATAGCTTCGGCAGAAGTAAGTGATACGGTAAAAGTAGAACTGAATGATATAGAGATTGGGTTTATCTTTGATATTGTGAATATTCAGGCGGTAGACTTTGACGGCATAGCTACCGGAGAAGTAACGGCTAACCGGCTTCTGAAGACCCCGATCATGAATACAGAACTGGAGATCAAAAATCTTCATTTCAACAATGGGCTACTGGGCGATATGTTTGTAGACGGCCGGTGGGATCAGGTAAATGAAGGAATAGATCTGCATGCCTGTATTTACGAAGATAGTATTGCTAAGACCGAAGTAACAGGTCTTATCTCAATCGGACAGAAAGCACTTGACCTACATATTGACGCCGAAGGAACCAATATTGAGTTCCTGCAGAAATACATGGAAGTAATAGCCTCAGATGTAGCAGGAAGAGCCTACGGAACTGCCCGTTTGCATGGAAGCTTCAAAGACCTGAACCTGGAAGGCTCCCTGCTGGCAGATGCCTCCTTCAGGATTGATCTGTTAAACACCCGTTTTGGCGTGCGGGATACAGTGTGGTTATTACCGGACCAGGTAGCATTCCGGAATGTAACGATCTATGATCCGGAAGGAAACAAAGGAATCGTAGACGGGGCCCTTTATCATCAACATTTCAGAGACCTTACCTATAGCATACAGGCCAATGTAGACAACATGCTCGTTATGAATACGCAGGAAGATCCTGACCTTCCTTTTTACGGTACAGCCTATGTAACAGGTACCGCCTTTATCAGAGGCGGTGGTAATGAACTCAATGTAGATGTAGCAGTCACCTCTAACCGGAATACACAGATGGTATATACCACCGGAAATGCTGCTACAGCAGCGAGTAATGAATTTATCCGGTTTGTAGATAAAACACCCCGACGTACCCTACCGGATACCTCTGCTGAGTTGTTCCCGGATCATACTCTTACCGGAGAGACCGGAGAAGAGATGGATATCCGCCTGAACATTCTGGTAGACGCTACTCCGGATGCTACCATCCGTATTATTATGGATCCCGTTGCCGGCGACTACATCAGCGGTCGTGGCTCCGGTAGCCTTCATCTTGACTTTTATAATAAAGGGGATGTAAGAATATTTGGCAATTATGTGATCAATCAGGGCGTATACAAATTCAGCCTCCAGGAGGTAATACGGAAAGATTTTGTGATCCGTAACGGTAGTACCATCGTCTTCAACGGCGATCCGTTGAATGCAAATCTGGATGTAACAGCCGCCTATACCGTAAATTCGGTGTCACTAAGTGATCTGAGTGAAGATATAACCAGCATGACCGGAGGACAGAACCGGGCCAAGGTAGATTGTGTGATGAACATCACTGGTATACTGGTACAACCCACCATCAATCTCAGTATTGAACTCCCTACTGAGAACGATGCAGTACAACGTGCAGTGCAAAGTTATATCAATACAGAGGAAGAACGCAATATGCAGATACTCTACCTCCTGGGAATTGGTAAATTTTACACACTGAATTATGCTACCCAAAATTCAAATGCGATGTCTTCCGTACTCTCCTCTACCCTCTCCGGACAGTTGAATAACGCACTTTCACAAATCATTGATAACAGCAACTGGAATATCGGAACAAACCTAAGTACCGGTTCAGAGGGATGGACAGAAATGGAAGTAGAAGGAATGCTCTCAGGACAACTACTGAATAACAGACTCCTTATCAACGGGAACTTCGGTTACCGGGAAACCTTATCCAGCACCACCAACTTCGTAGGAGACTTTGATGTTGAATATCTCCTTACCCCCAGCGGTAACATTCGTCTGAAAGGATACAATAAGACAAACGACCGTTTTTATACCCAGAAGACACTCACAACCCAGGGATTAGGCGTAGGTTACAAAAGAGAATTTAACCGGTGGAGAGAATTCCGGATATGGAACCGGAAACACGGTAGTGTACAACCCGTAGAAGAGATAAGCACAGAAAAAGACGAAGAGTGATCCTTCATTCACTCTGTAAAAAATGCCGTAAACCCTTTGTGGATCTACGGCATTCTTTATTTATTATCCCATTAATAAGATCTTGCAAATACAACCCGGCAAACCGAGTCCCTACCGGTGACCATGCATTTACCCGGAGTCTTATCACCATCCAGCGGAATACAACGAATGGTCGCTTTTGTCTCTTCCTTGATCTTCTCTTCTGTTTCCGGAGTTCCGTCCCAATGAGCCAGGATAAAACCTCCCTCCTCAATTTTTTCTTTAAACTCCTCATACGTATCTACAGAGATGGTGCGGCTATCCCGATAGTTCAGTGCCTTCCTGAATATATTCTCCTGTATTTCGTCTAAGAGCTCTTTTACATACCCATCAATATTATCGCAGGAAACCGTACTCTTTTCCAGGGTATCACGACGCATAACCTCTACCGTATTGTTTTCAAGATCACGTCCTCCCATTACCAGACGTACTGGTACCCCTTTCAGTTCATAATCAGCGAATTTAAAGCCGGGGCGTTTATTATTCGAATTGTCATATTTTACAGAGATACCCAACGCTTTCAGGTTCTTTACAATCCCGTCAACCTTTTCATTGATCTGTTCCAGTTGTTCCTCATTTTTGTAAATAGGAATAATCACCACCTGGATAGGAGCCAGTTTCGGAGGTAATACCAGTCCGTTATCATCCGAGTGAGTCATAATAAGCGCTCCCATTAAACGGGTGGAGACACCCCAGGAAGTAGCCCAGACATACTCTATCTCATTATTTTTATTGACAAACTGCACATCAAACGCTTTGGCAAAATTTTGTCCCAGAAAGTGCGAAGTACCCGATTGAAGAGCCTTACCATCCTGCATCATCGCCTCAATGGTATAAGTTTCGAGCGCACCGGCAAAACGTTCATTAGCACTTTTAATACCTTTTACTACTGGTACTGCCATGTATTTTTCGGCAAACTCACCATATACATGCAACATCCGCAAAGCCTCCTCTTCAGCTTCCTGGCGGGTAGCATGTGCCGTATGTCCCTCCTGCCACAAAAACTCAGCCGTGCGCAGGAACAAACGGGTACGCATCTCCCAACGAAATACATTGGCCCACTGATTACACAAAATAGGCAGGTCCCGGTAAGACTGGATCCAGTTCTTATAAGTATTCCAGATAATAGTTTCCGAAGTAGGACGAATGATCAACTCTTCCTCCAGCTTAGCAGCCGGATCAACCACTACACCACTCCCATCAGGAGCATTTTTGAGACGATAATGAGTAATCACAGCACACTCCTTGGCAAAACCTTCTACATGCTCTGCCTCACGACTCAGAAAAGATTTAGGAATCAAAAGCGGGAAATAAGCATTCACATGACCTGTTTCTTTAAACATATCATCCAGGTTACGCTGCATTTTCTCCCAGATTACGTACCCGTAAGGCTTAATGACCATACAGCCACGTACAGCCGACTGTTCCGCAAGATCAGCTTTTACCACCAACTCATTGTACCACTGTGAATAATTATCACTACGTTTGGTGAGATTCTTTAATTCCTTTGCCATTGATTTATAT
>JAJPZL010000061.1 GCA_021204375.1 Bacteroides sp. | reverse complement strand
ATGCTCCGAAGTTATTACCTGGCTTGTATGGTAATCTCCGTTGCCTCTAACCAGGGAGAGGTGAATTGTACTTTTAATTCCCCTTCTTCACCGGTTGCCTGGAGATAGGCTAAGATACGTCCGTTAAAGACCCGGTGCCGGTTATCGGTATAGTCACTCATATCTGAGTTATTGCTGGCTTCCAGGCTGAGTAGTCTGCCGGGGCCTGTGATATGGCAGGTTACCTCATTATCAGATAGTATAACAGGAACTCCGTTCTTATCCACTACCTGTAGGGTTATGTGGCCGACTCCTTTTTTTACGGATCTCCTTGTCGGCTTCAAGGATCTGTAGCGCGTATGGTTGTTCCGAAGACCGAATGGTATATTCACTTATTTGGTTGCCGTCTTTATCAATTCCGGCAACTTCCAGTACTCCTTTCTGATAAGGGATATCCTAATAGATAATTCCGGTTGCATCATCGTACTCTTTGGTCTCTCCAACCACCTGTCCGTTCAATAGGATGGTGGCTTTGGCTGCGTTGGTATAGCAGACAGCCCGGATGGACTGGCCTTCCTGGTAATTCCAGAGGGGCCATGCATCCATGGAGGGAGCTCTTTCTACACGGTTGGATGCGTTCTCTACTTCAAGTTGTGACCATACATCCTGGTTCGGGTTGCGCCTTCCTCTTCCGGGTGTGGGATAGGTACCCAGATAGGCCATCGGTGTTTCAGACCACAGGGACTAGCGGAAATAGCCTCTGGGTTTGATAAAGCCTCCGAAGTCAAGAAGTCCGGAATAGAATCCGCTGGAAGGCCAGGGGCCAGATTCTCCGAGGTAATCAATTCCGGTCCAGAGGAATTGTCCGAAGATATATTCGTTATCCCGTACGGCTTTCCAGGACTCCATATCGTGACGGTTCTCGCTTCCGTAAATAATGCGATCCTGATATTTTTTATGGTCTGCTTCATAGATACTCTCTGTATAGTTATAGCCTGCAATATCCAGGGCTCCGGGATATTCGGTCTGATTAGACATGGCGACTCCTGCCAGTCCGGCTGTTACGGGACGGGTTCTATCGTATTGCTTCACCACGTTTACCAGGTGTTTGGATATATCTCCCAATCGCATGGCGTCCGGTGCGTCTTTCTTATAACCTCCGAAAATAGGTTGTGTAAATCCGGTATCGCTACCTCCGTCTAAAACGGGGTGTGAATAGGGATCATTGGGGTAATCGACTTCATTACCTATGCTCCAGGCAAAAATGGAGAGATGGTTCCTGTCCCGGCGCACCATATCGGCTAAATCTTTTTCTCCCCACTCTTTAAAGAAATCAAAGGAGCCCTGGTAGCCGGGAGTACCTGCATTTCAGCCTTCGAGCCATTTGCGTTTGTGGAATTCCCATTCGTCAAAAGCTTCGTTCATCACCAGAAAGCCGAGTTCGTCGTGTAGGTTATATAGATCGGGTGCCTGCGGATTGTGGCTGGTACGTATGGCATTGCAACCAATCTCTTTTAGGGTGAGTAAACAGCGTTTCCATACTTCGCGGGGAACGGCAGCTCCAAGTACTCCGGCATCGTGGTGAATGCAGACACCTTTTACTTTCATGGGTTTGCCATTGAGGGCAAATCCTTGATCGGGATCAAAGGTGTAAGTACGGAAACCGGTTTTTGTGCTGCTGTTATCTATCTCTTTTCCCTCCATCAGGACACGGGTATTCAGCGTATAAAGGGTGGGAGAGTCGATACTCCACAGCTGAGGTTTGTTTACATGGAGTTTAGTTTTTACCTGATTGGTCTCTCCGGAATTGAGGGTTAGTTTACGGATGTTGTCCGCTATTTTGTTTCCGCGATTATCAAACAGTTCGTTAATTATGGTAATACCTACCTGTGATGCGGATCCATTTTCAATACCGACTTCGATATGCAGGGTACCGTTATTTCCTTTTACTTCGGGCCAGGCATATACTCCCCACTGGGCAATGTGTACGGGATTAGCATACACCAACCATACATTCCGGTAGATCCCGGAGCCGGTATACCATCGTGAGTCGGCAGACTGACTATGATCAACGCGTACCTGGATTAAATTCTCTTCTCCGAATTTAATGTAAGGGGTGCCCTCATACATAAAGGAGATATATCCGTTGGGACGTACTCCCAGAGAGTGTCCGTTTACAAATACTTCGCTGCGGTTGTATACTCCCTCGAAGTAGAGGTATACTTTTTCCTTCTCTTTATCACGGGGTACAAAGAGTTCTTTACCGTACCAGCCAATACCGCCGGGTAGGTATCCTGTAGCACTTGCCAGGGTAGGGCTTAGCTGGCCTTTCACGCTCCAGTCATGGGGGCAGATCTACTTTCTGCCAGATCCTTTCCTGGAAATTCAGGACCGGAGTATCATCTGTTTTCTTTAAAGTAAAGAACCAGTTGTCGTTTATCTTTTCCGCATCTCCGAAAGAGACCTAGGCGGATAGGGGAAGTGCTGCAAGAAACAGGAGCAGACTTATAAAAGTAATGTGCTTTTTTCATGTATTACATTATATTAGGCGGTCCCTGATAAATTATTTTTTAATATCACTGCAAATATATCTTAATTGCTGCTGATCGATGAAAGTTAATCTTGCAGAAAGGGGGTGTAAATCGTGCAATGACGGATTTACTATCCATAGAATCCGGTTTTAGTATTATATTTGAGTCATTAAAAACAATGTATTCTGATCTATGAGAGGCTTTCTTTTTATAAGCATGTTTATTCTTTCCCTGACAGGATATGCTCATCTTACTCCCATTGTTAAGATGGGAGTTGAGCAGGGATTATCCAATGAGTTTGTAGTATCGATTACTCAGGATAAGGATGGTTTCCTATGGTTTGCCACAGAAGAGGGACTTAATAAATTGACGGATCCCGTTTTACCAGCTATTATAAACATACCTCCAGCATCAGTGGTAATGAATTGAATTATATCTATGCAGATCCTGTGGAACCTGTTATCTGGATTGCTACCCAACGTGCAGGACTGAATGCGTTTAATTATGAACAAAACAGCCTTCAGGTATATGTTCATGACCCGGATTCTCCGGTCAGTGTAATGACCAATGATATTACGGCTATAGCACCGGCAACAGATGGTAACCTTTGGATCAGTACTTACCATTGGGGAGTAGAATATTTTAATAAGCAGACTCAGGAATTTACTCACTATAATACTTATACAGTGCCCGGGCTTATATCCAACCATGTATGGAGTATACTGGATAATGGCAGGGGAAATCTATATGTAGGCCATGTAATGAATAGTTTGTCCGTGTTATCTGTGAAAGAAGAGCGGGTAAGGAATTTTAAAAATGATCCGGCAGATCCCCGGAGTATTTCCGGTGATGAGGTGCGGTGTATATACCAGGATAGCAATAGTAATATATGGGTGGGAACCAACAAAGGAGTGGCTCTTTTTAATGCCGGAACAGAGAGTTTTATCAACCTGCCTGCTATACCCGGAGGCGTTCTCTCCTCTTATATCTATAATATCACGCAAACTGATGATAATAAACTGTGGATCTCGACCGAATTGAATGGGGTAGCTGTCATAGATCTCAGGTAACACTTTTTTGTATCGGCGGACTCTTTGTCTATTGAGCAATATACGTTGGGATATAACAAATATAGCCTTTCCAGTCCTTCGGTTCGTTGTGCTTTTCAGGATTCTTTTAAGAATGTATGGCTGGGGACGTATGGTGGCGGCATTAATTTATAGGAAGCACTCCCCCTTTGTTTGATACATACGGTTTTTCTCCTATACCGGATGATAGGAATAGCCTGACTAACAGAGCGGCCCTGAGTTTATGTGTGGATAGAGATAACCGGCTCTGGATCGGGACTGACGGAGAAGGTGTAAATGTCTTTGAGAAGGACAAACGGGTAGCAGTTTATAACCGGGAGAACGGAAGCTTATCTCACAATACCATACAAGCTGCATTCAGGGACTCCGGTAACAATATATGGCTGGGTGCTTTTTGGGGGAGGAGTTTATTGTTTTGATAACAGGGAAAAACAGTTTCTCCGGATAGAACTGGGTGGGTCTTTGGAGCAAAATGTCCGTTGCTTTTTTGAAGATGGCCAAAAGAATCTGTGGATCGGTACTGATAGGGGGATCTTTGTGTTGGATCCGGATACCAGAACTGTGAGGAAGCATTATAACAGAGAGAGTCATCAGCTACCGGAGAATTTTATTCGTGCCATAGAGCAGGATTCCCGGAAGCGAATGTGGGTAGGGAGTTTTGGTCAGGGGTTGGCTGTTTATACGCAGGATATGCAGTTAATAGATTCTTTTGATGAGTATAATGGTTTCTGTTCCAATACCATCAATAGTATTCTAAAGGATTCTCACGGAGATGTATGGGTTGCTACCGGAGAGGGGCTGGTTCTCTTTGAAGAGGCGGATCCCTTGAACTATCAAGTATTTAAAAGGGAAGAAGGGCTGTATAATACCTATATCCGGGCACTGACTGAAGATGAAAAAGGGAATATCTGGTTCAGTACCAATGCCGGTATCGGCTGTTATGTAAGAGAGCTGAAAAGAGTTCCGTAACTATAATTATTTTAATAAAGTTCCCATAGGTAGTTTTACCAGCAATGCAGTCACCTATACAGGCAACTCTATCTATTTTGGTTCTATCAGCGGAGTACGCTACTTTGATCCGGCAGTAGTATTAATGGAGCGGAAAGTACCGCCGGTTGTTATTACAAAGATGGAAGCATACGGAGGGAAAAAGAGTTCCGGAATAAATTTTGACTACCTGAATACCGGAAAGAAGAATGTTAAATTAAGCTATCAACAGAATACTTTCAGTATTGCGTTCAATATCCAGGACTATTCTCTGGCAAGCCAGGTTACATATAGTTATCGGTTAAAAGGATTGGACGACTCCTGGCATACAACGGAAGAGAACAGTATTACTTTCCGGAATATTCCTCCGGGGTATTACCGGTTCCAGGTACGTACAGCATTTCAGGATCAGGCCTGGGCGGAGGAACTGACTACTTTGCCTATCTATATTGCTTCTCCTCTCTGGCTAACCTGGTGGGCGAAGATACTCTATCTGGTTATAGCAGGATCAATTGTTTTCTATTTATTATATGTTTATAAAAAGAGGATTGATTTACAGAGTTCTTACGAACTGGAAAAGAAGAACCGGGAACAGGAGCAGGATCTGAATAGTGAACGGCTCCGTTTTTATACGAACATTGCTCATGAACTTCGTACACCGTTAACGCTTATTCTGGGACCTTTGGAAGATATGAAAAGGAATACTCAGTTAATGCCTAAGCAGCTCCATAGGGTGTCTGTTGTACGGCAAAGTGCTCTCCGTCTGCTTAACCTCATTAACCAGCTTCTGGAATTCAGGAAAACCGAAACACAGAATAAAAAACTTTGTGTAAGCAAAGGAAATATAGCAGCACTGGTCAAAGAGACGGGGCTTAAATACAAAGAACTTACTACAAATCTCCGGGTAGACTTTACCACTTCCATAGAACAGGAACAGATGTGGCTCTACTTTGACAAAGAGATTATTACCATTGCTCTGGATAATCTGATCGCTAATGCCATTAAGTATACGGATAAGGGCCGGATCACTCTTTCTCTCTATACGGTCGTTAAAGAAGAGGTATCTTATACGGAAATAAAAGTGGAAGATACCGGAATAGGTATTCCTCCCGAAGAACAGGCTCATATTTTTGACCGGTATTATCAGGCAAAAAGTGAACGGCAGGTTTCCGGAACAGGAATAGGACTTGCTTTGGTGAAGAGCCTTATCACTTTGCACGAGGGAGAGATCCGGGTGGAAAGTGAACCGGGTAAAGGTAGTAGCTTTATCTTCTCCCTGCTGACTCATAATATCTATCCTAATGCCTTGCATACGGAGCACGAAGAGGAAAAAGAGAGAGAGGAACAGGAGGTAGTAAAAGAGGCCTCCTCCGGTGATAAACCTATTTTACTGGTTGTGGAAGATAATGAGGATATCCGCACTTATATATCCGATTCCTTTGCTGACTCTTTTGAAGTTTATATAGCCGGCGAAGGAAAAGAGGGGCATAGGGCGGCACTGCAGCATATTCCGGATATTATTGTCAGCGATATTATGATGCCGGGAATGAATGGGATCGATCTCTGTAAACTGATCAAAGAAGATGTAAGGACCAGCCATATTCCGGTAATTTTACTGACTGCCAAGGATACCCTCAAAGATAAAGAGGAGGGATATCTATCCGGGGCAGACTCTTATTTAACCAAACCTTTTAGTGCCACCTTGTTGCGGAGCCGTATTAATAATTTGCTGGAGATCCGGAAGAAGCTGGCCGTTCAGTTGAGCAGGAAGACCGATCTTGAGGATAAAAGTGCTGTTTTTAAAGAGTCGCTCAGTAAGCTGGATAGTGAATTCCTGGAAAGCCTGGCCCGGTTGATCGAAGAGCATATCGGATCGGAAAAGATTAATATAGCTTATCTGTCGGATAAACTCTGTATGAGTGATTCTACCCTCTTCCGTAAGATAAAAGCTTTGACCGGAGTATCTACCAATGAGTTTATCCGGAAAATAAAGATGAAGAATGCAGAGCAACTTCTGCTTACGGGAAAGTTCAATGTCTCTGAAGTGGCCTTTAAAGTGGGAATGAACAGTCCTATCTATTTCCGGCAATGTTTCAAGGAGGAGTTCGGGATCTCTCCTTCGGAATATCTGAAAAAGTTGAATAAGTAGACAAAAAGGAACGGTTCTTTTTCTGAGAACAGATCTGCCATTGTGGAGGTAAAGGAATGGATATATTATTTAGTATTTATAATATCCCGACGGGATCGTCGTCCGGAACATCGTTCTCTATTCTTATAAAATTTAGCTATCTTTGTGTTCCAATAAACAAAGAGAATGATAGTTTGTATAGCTGAAAAGCCCAGTGTGGCGCGTGATATTGCTACTATACTTGGAGCAAGAAATAAAAAAGACGGATACATAGAAGGGAACGGATACAAGGTGACCTGGACATTCGGACATCTCTGTACTCTGAAAGAAACGCATGAATATACAACGGCGTGGAAATCGTGGAGACTGAGCAG
>JAJPZL010000371.1 GCA_021204375.1 Bacteroides sp. | reverse complement strand
TCCTTTCACCCTTGAATTCTCAGCATCTATAAACTTTTAAACCATTTTACAGTTAATATCATGAAAAAGCTAAATTTATTATTCCTTCTGTTCTTTCTTCCTATGATCATGAAAGGAGAAGAGAGAGTGATCCGCATCGCAACACAGAGTACAGACCTGATCCTGCAAACGGCTCCTAACGGACGGTTGTACCAGTCTTACCTGGGCGAGCGGTTGCTTAACGAGGCGGATATCCGAAACCTGCCCTATTTTATAGCCCGCCCGGCTTCGGACGGAGCAGTAACCCCACGCGGATGGGAAGTCTATCCCGGATCGGGAGGTGAGGATTATTTCGAATCGGCACTCACTATGCAGCATACAGATGGTAATATGACTACTATTCTGAAGTATGTTTCTCACACAGTAAACCGAATCGATACCAATGTTACAGAAACTGTGATCCGTCTGAAGAATGAAGTATATCCGGTAGAGGTAACTCTTTATTATATGGCTTACCAGGAGGAAGATGTGATCAAGACCCGGAGTGAGATCCGCCATCAGAAGAAAAAACCGGTAAACATCAACCGGTATGCTTCTTCCATGCTCTATTTCGAAAGCCCGGCCTACTACCTGAATGAATTCAGCGGCGACTGGGCGAAAGAAGCTCAACTTAGTTCACAGAAACTGGAATTCGGTAAAAAGATCATTGATACCAAACTGGGCTCCCGGGCTGCGATGCACGCCTACCCCTTCTTTCAGGTAGGATTTGGTGAAGAGATAAAAGAGAACCAGGGAAATGTACTGGCAGGTACTATTGCCTGGACCGGAAATTTCCGTTTTACATTTGAAATTGATAATGTGGCTAACCTACGGATCATATCCGGCATCAACCCTTATGCTTCCAACTATGAGTTGAAACCAGGGGCAGTTTTTGAAACCCCTGAATTTATCTTTACCCTGAGTAACAAAGGAGTAAGAAAAGCCAGCCGTAACCTGCACAATTGGGCCCGTAATTATCAATTGAAAGATGGCAAAGGCGATCGTTTGACACTACTTAACAACTGGGAATCAACCGCATTCGACTTCGATGAAAAAATATTAAGCGACCTGATGCTGGAAGCCAAAGAACTGGGCGTAGATATGTTCTTATTGGATGATGGCTGGTTCGGAAATAAATATCCCCGTATTAATGATTATGCCGGATTGGGTGACTAGGAAGTAATGCATAGCAAACTCCCTAACGGAGTACCGGGACTGGTAGAGGCAGCAGAAAAGACAGTGGTAAAATTTGGTATCTGGATCGAACCGGAAATGGTCAATCCTAAAAGTGAACTATTTGAGAGGCATCCTGAATGGGCCATTACACTACCTAACTGTGAACCTTATTACTACCGCAACCAATTGATACTTGACCTGAGCAATCCGACTGTACAGGAGTATGCTTTCGGGGTAGTGGATAAACTCATGACTGAAAACCCGGGTATTGCCTATTTTAAATGGGACTGTAACAGCCCGATCACCAATATTTATTCTCCGTACCTGAAAAACAGGCAGAATCAACTCTATATTGATTATGTAAGGGGAGTATACAATGTATTCCGCAAAGTGAATGAAAAATATCCTCACGTACCGATGATGCTCTGTTCAGGCGGAGGAGCCCGTTGCGACTACGAAGCACTGAAATACTTTACAGAGTTCTGGTGCAGTGATAATACGGACCCGATCGACCGGCTTTATATCCAGTGGGGATTCTCCCAGTTCTTCCCGATCAAATTGATGGGAGCTCATGTAACCAGCTGGAACAAAGACACCAGCATCAAGTTCCGGGTAGATGTAGCCATGATGTGTAAATTTGGTTTTGATATTAGTATCCGGGAGATGGATAAAGACGAACAAACCTTCTGCAAGAGCGCGGTTGCCAACTATCACAGACTCAAAAAAAACAATCCTGGACGGAGACTTTTACCGCCTGGTATCTCCTTATGGTTCCAACCATACTGCTGTTATGCATGTAGGGAAAGAGAAAGATAAAGCAGTACTCTATACATACGATATACATCCTCGCTTTAAAGAGAAACTCTTTCCGGTAAAACTACAGAGACTGGATCCTCATAAAATGTATACCGTCAAAGAGATCAACCTGATGCCGGAAACCGTATCAGAACTTCCGGAAAATGGTAAAACCTTTAGCGGAGATTATCTGATGAAAGTGGGATTGGATGCTTTTACCGCTACCCGTGTTAACAGTCGTATCATTGAGATCACTGCTCGATAAAAGAGATAACTTAACACCTTTATAATTTCAAAGTATGCAAGCATCGCCGGCCGTGAGGTCGGCGATGCTACTTAATCACTCTTACTTGTTTTTAAAAGGTTGCACAATAGACCAATGGTTATGAACAATCTTCCACTCCCCATCCGGCTGCCTGGCATAGACTTCCGTGCAGTTCCACTTCCAGAGAGTTTCCTATGCCCACGACTCCAGATTGTAGGTAAGGATGGCAGTCTCTCCATAGAGCTGCACTTTCGGATTTTTGATCTCGTACTTATCTACTTTGCCTTTGCCCCGCAGGGATTCATAAAGATCACTGATCGCAGCAAAGCCATCCAGACGTTTTTCCTGCATGGGGTCAAAATAGGTAAAATCTTCGGCATAGATAGCCAGATAGCCTAAGGGATTTCCTGCGTTTCACAGTTCCAAGGCTACTCTCTCTTTTTGAAGGATCATTTCAGTTATTTCCGGAGGGCAACTTGTTTTCTTTTCCATTACTTTTTGTTTTAAAGGTTTATCTGCAAAAATAGCCGGTTGCAGAGAGAATAAAGCGATAGAAAAAGAGAGAAAAACAGCACTTTTTACGCTTTATGGTGGTGACGGTACTGATGGGGGTGGTAACACCGCTGTTCAAACAAAAAAACGGATGAAATAGGAATCGTTGTCGTAGGAAAGTTTTTCGACTATTTCAGCGACAGGCAGATCCGTATACCGGAGTAACCGTTTAGCTTCGGTGAGAATTCGTTCCTGAATAACCTTTTTAGCACTTTTTCCGGTAACCTCCTTCACCTGACGGGAGAGATGTTTAGCAGTTATACAAAGCTGCGAAGCATAGAATTCTACCTAATGCTCCTGTTTATAGCATTCAGTAACCAGCTTTAAAAAACGGCTTACATGCGGACTACTCCCTATTGTCTGATCGGGCAGCAAAGGAATATCCTGTTGGTAGCTGCGGTACAGTAAGATCAGGGCTTCATAGAGTAAAGCACGAAGCAGATGATTATCTTTCCGAGAAAAAACAGCGATCTCTTTTCGTACATCCATCATCAGAGAGAGAATCCGACCGTAAACACTCTCCCGCAAAGTGCAGCGGCTAAAGATCCGGCCGGGACGGAAACAGCAGAGACGACCCAGAAATTCAGGATCATTGAAAAAAGAGAGGAGGAACTCCTCTTCAAAAATGAGCGCATACCCGTTCCGGATAGTCCGGGTATTCCAGCATCGTATCTCTCCCGGACGGGAAAAGATCACATCTCCCGGTTTTACTATTCCGGTATCTTCATCAATACTGAAATATCCCTCTCCTTCGGTAATAAGAGTAATATCATAATAGGTAAGCGTATGGACAGTCTCCGTACGGAGAAACCGTCGCGCATACTTTAGTTCTACTATATCAATCAGCAGATCACGACCATATTTTGTCCTGAAAAAAGGAAAACGGGAAATAGTGTTCATAGCGATCTATTAAAAAAAAAGTGATTTATTCAATGTACTCCACACCTATTTGGATAAAATACTTTTATCGATACTTCCAACATCTACAAAGTTTTTCGTATGAGAATAAAGATCGTCCGGAGTAACGAAAAAATTACGATCTGAGGAAGGAATATCAATTACCTGCGAAAGAGAAAGAAGTTCACTACCGGTACTGACCTGGCACAGGATACTTAATAATTTTGTCCCCATTACTACAACATCCTTACGGCAATTACTTAGCAGTTTTTCCTCTTCAACATTCCCGGATAACAGATCAAACAGAAGTTTTGCGGTTTCCTCAGGGTTATAACCGGCATCTTCCTGTTCGGCTACTGTAAGGGTATGAGCCTGCGACAAACACTCATCACCCTGTTGCCGGATCATTTCCCAGAGAGAAGTGGTATCATCGTTATGAGGACGAAGTCGGATATCCACCACCAGATCCTTAAATTGAATATCACACTCAACTCCTCCATCAGTAAAACATTGAGATACAAACTGAGAGCAGGTCATCGGATGTTTGCCTTTGTGAATTAGTTCACGCAGGTGCTTCATCAGAATAGATGCCATTCTTTCTAGAAAGTCATAATAATCTTCATGTTTTATGATCTTTGTGGATACACGGCCAAAAATCCCCAACATAGCCAGGATGATCAAATTACCATACGAATAAGGATTACCCTCTTTTACGTATGTACCAGCAACATATAGTATCTGGTCTATCCCGCATTGCGTCGGATTTCTTTTAACGTAACATACCTTCTCCTTATAGTCTGTAAACAACTCTTCGAGAGAGGTAAAAACCATTCCATGCATGTGAGAGTGAACCAACGAGGGCTTACCGTTAACCTCTCCATAATATATGGCCGAATGGCTTACCTTGCCCTTTGTCAGTTTTACGATTGCTTTTCCTACCCAGTCATTGGGCTGGCACAGGAGAATATCTCCGGTCTTAAGATCTTTAATTTCCAGACTTTTAGCTTTATTTTTCATCTGCTTATTATTTAGGTAATTAACTCTTCTCTTTGTTTGACCCGCTAGTAGCCCCGGTAGTCGCTGAAGCCGGCTTTAGCGACCAGTTTCAGCTCTGTTAATGACTTGTTAGCAGGATTTGATCTCAACTTCCGGAGTTCTAACAACCGGTACCGGTTAACATACCGGCTGAAATTCATACCCAGAGAGCTGTTTATCAATATCGAAAGTGCAGTACGGTTCGTATTCAACGGTACGGTCAGATCTGTTATTTTCAACTTAGGATTCAGATATGGCTTATTCTTACGCATATACGCATCCAGTCTGAGGACATTCTGCCTGCTCAGGGGATCCGCCCCCATTGAAAAATTGTCCTGCTGTGCTGGATCACTCTTCCCGTTCCCACTCCCATTTTTAATGATCACAAAATTCTTCAGTAGTAAATTGTGCACCAGTATGGTGTATTTAAAAACTGCAACCAGGACAAGGACAAGGATCAGGAACGAATAAGTAACCAGTACAGTACCGGATATAAAATAGAGCCACCCGATCAGCGGAACCATCGCAAGCATCGCATAGAGAATGTGGGAGAGCCACCCAAGAGAGGCTCTTTGCACATCGGCAGAATAATTCACCACTGTTTTGCGGTATCGTTTCGCCCGGAAAACACCCAATATCGCATAGAGGAAGTTAAAAATAAGTATCCATACCGGCAGGGTGTTAAAAAGCAGAGCCAGCCACTGGTATTCTGCAATACCACGTCCGTTCGACAAAGCTTCCATCTGTTTTGAGAACGGCACAAAAAACACACAGCCCAGCATACAGGTAAATCCAAATAACGGAAGGATATAGTGTACTCCCGGAAATTCTTCCGTAGTATCTATTTTAGTCACCTCGAACACAAAGCGATACCAAACAACATATAACCCCGCATAAGATAGTACAATTAAGGGACTCAGGGCAATATATACACCCGGCAGCACCACATAAAAGATGAGCGAAAGCCATACCAAAGCCGACAGGAGATAAGCCGCAAACGCCCACATAAGCGGTCCTGACCCCAGCGAGGACTCTCCCCGGTTATGGAGCTTCAATATTAATAAACCGCAAATGAACGAGCTATAAGCCGGAATGCATGTCAATACAATATAGATGATCTCTTCTCTGCTCATCAGTTATTCTTCTGTTTGAGAGGTTAACGGCTGCTCCGGATCCTGGAAGAACTGTTTTTTTACATACAGATAATTCCGGCATTTTCTAAAGCCTGCTTTTACCGCCAGTGTGGCTTCACTCTTCCCTTTGTTAGAAGGAAGAGCCCGCAACCGTTCCAGCTCCCGGAAGCGACAGCGGTTGACGTAACTACTGAAAGACATCCCATAAACCTGGTTAATGAACCCGGAAATATAGGTACGGTTACTGCCCAGTGGTTCCACCAGATCGTATATGGTCAGATCAGGGTTCAGATAGGGTTTATGCTCGCGGAAATAGTCCTGAAATTGTTTCTTGTCTATTCGGGTCTTCTCTTTTTTTCTTACGGATTGGGACCGGGGCTTAGAAATAGGCCGATTTTTCTGCACCTGTCTTTCTATAGGCTGTACTATTTCCGTCACAGATACCATCCGGGACATTAACGTCTCAAACAGCGATGCGTCGCTCAATCCTTGTCCGGTATAGTGCCGGATAAGCGCATACGTTAACGGGATGTTTATGGTTAGGGCCAGCAGTAAACATCCCATCAATACTACGGAAACAACGATTCCCGGATCGGTTCCACATATCAACGGAAAAAGGACCGTAACAATGGGATAAAGCAACAGTTCACATACAAAGGGGATCGCACTGCATTTATCTATGGAAGCCACAGTTCCAGATTCTATAGCCAGCGTAAGCTGAAACTTATACATTTCATAGAGCGGCAATAGCGCGTATACCACACAGTATATCAACGCTACAAGAAGAGAAATATCCACCCCTTGTTTACTCCACATCTCTGGAAATAGTTTGTTCCATACCAGCAACCCCGTACAAGCCAAGGCAGGGAAGAGATAGTGTAACAGGTTAAACACTTTTTTAAGCGGGCCGCATAGTAAAGGAAGTGATAATATACGATCATTGTATAGGCTGCCAGGGCGCAATAAAGGATACTCCAACGGACAAATATATCCGGCATAAAGTAGAATACAGGTAATATCACCCCCGATACTCCTGCCAGCACAGAGTAAACAGTCATTAGCCTGCGGGCAATCTCGTCGACCTTCCTCACCTTTAAAGTATGAACGATAGCGATAAAGAACAGGTAGGTTGTAAACATTCCTGTAGGAATGGTGACTATAATCATCCTTATGACATCAAAACTCTTCATACGATTTTGCGGAAACAGAGAATATTTTTCTCTTTGCTATAT
>JAJPZL010000124.1:2663-7104 GCA_021204375.1 Bacteroides sp. | reverse complement strand
GTGCAGGAAGTATCAGTACTCTGTCTGCTAATGGTTTAATGTTCATAATTCAATTGTTTTAAATTGTTTATTTATATTAGTTATTTCATTGTACACATTTCCCCCCTTACCAAAATTATGCCAGAACGAAAACCGGGACAACTTAGCAGAATAAACTGTCAATTTGGCCATATTACGGGATAAATGTGTCACTATCCGTATGGATACTAAAAAGGACGGAGTAGTAGATGTGCTTTCCGTCCTTCTCATTTTCCGGTAAACCGGATAAGACCTTTATGAAATATATTGTTATTTGTTTTGGATCGTCGAAATAATAGTAACAACGTCTGTTAAAATTTGTTCACCGGTCACCATGTTTTTTAAGACGATCTTATCCTCTTTTATCTCATTCTCTCCGACCAGGGCCACGTATGGAATATTCTTCGTGTTGGCATAACTCATCTGCTTTTTCATTTTAGCGGCATCCGGATAGAGTTCGGCACGGATACCCGCTTCCCGGATCCGGGCTAACAACGGCAGGCAATAAGCGGTTTCCTGCTCTCCGAAATTCACAAACATCAGTTGAGTACCGGATACCGCCTCTCCCGGATAGAGTTCAAGCTGGTTGAGCACATCAAAAATACGATCTGCTCCAAAAGAGATCCCTACTCCCGACACACCCGAAAGCCCGAAAACTCCTGTCAGATTGTCATAACGGCCACCACCGGTAATACTACCGATGGCCACATCCGGGGCTTTTACTTCAAAAATAGCTCCTGTATAATAGTTAAGCCCCCGGGCCAGGGTCAGGTTAAGCTCTATCTCATTCCGTATCCCCATTCCGGAAAGCATTTTCAGGATATATTCGCACTCTTCTATCCCATTAAGACCCATCTCACTACCGGCCAGTACGGTTTTCAGCTTTTCCAGCTTTTCTAAGTTAGCACCCTCCAGTAAAAGAATGGGTTGAAGAAGAGCGATAGACTCTTCACTGATCCCTTTGGAAGCGAGTTCCTTATTTACATTCTCCAGGCCGATCTTGTCCAGCTTATCAATGGCCACTGTAATATCTACTATTTTTTTCGGTTCCCCGATAATCTCAGCGATCCCCGAAAGTATCTTACGGTTGTTGATCTTAATAGAGACACGGATACCGAACCGGGTAAATACCGTATCCATGATCTGTACCAATTCCACTTCATTCAGCAAAGAATCGCTTCCTACCACATCGGCGTCGCACTGATAGAACTCCCGGTACCTTCCTTTCTGAGGACGATCTGCCCGCCATACCGGCTGAATCTGATACCGTTTGAACGGGAAAGAGATCTTATCCCGGTGTATGACCACATAGCGGGCAAAAGGGACTGTAAGGTCGTAACGCAACCCCTTCTCACAAAACTTAGAAGCCAGTCCGGCCGCATTGCGCGAAAGAAGTTCCTCATCGGTAATTCCTGCAAAGTAGTCTCCTGAATTTTGTATTTTGAAAAGAAGTTTATCTCCCTCTTCCCCATATTTCCCCATTAAAGTGGAGAGATTCTCCATAGAAGGCGTTTCAATCTGTTCATATCCATACAGGTGATAAACGTCACGGATGGTATTGAATATATAATTACGCTTCGCCATTTCTACAGGCGAAAAATCCCTGGTTCCTTTGGGTATTCCTGGTTTTGCTGCCATAGTTGTTCAATTTTGAGTCTGCAAAGTTACACTTTTATTAAATAAAATTCGCCACGGTTCCAGGAAAAGAGTCTCTTCTTCCGTAAACCGTGGCGAAAAAGAATTATTTCGGAAAATATTAATTTCTTCTGCCCATAAATATCATTACATAATAGATCAAGGTAGCCAGTGAACTCAGGGCAGCTACCACGTAGGTGTAAGCAGCAGCACGAAGTGCATCTTCAGCCTGCGCATGATTGGTTACGTTCGTTATTCCTGCACTACTTAACCAGGCTAAGGCTCTCTTGCTGGCATCGATCTCAACCGGCAGGGTAATAAAGCTAAAAAGCGTTGTCATAGCAAACAGGATGATTCCCGCCAAAAGCAGTCCCGGCATGGTTTGTATCAACAAGATCCCGGCCAGTAACAACCAGGTCACCCATTTGGAAGAGAACTGTACGATAGGCACCAGCCTGGAACGAAGAGTCAGCGGTGCATAGGCTGTGGCATGTTGTACCGCATGTCCGTACTCGTGCGCAGCAACGGCAGCTGCCATCAGGCTGTTACTTTCATACACTCCATCACTCAGGTTGACTGTTTTATTCGCAGGATTGTAGTGGTCAGTCAATTGTCCCGGCGTATGAGTCACAGAAACATCATTAATGCCATTATCCCTTAACATCTTTGCGGCTATATCCCGACCGGTCATCCCGTTGAGAGGAACTTTTGAATATTTCTTGAATTTATTCTGCAGGTTCAACTGCACCAGATAGCTGACTACAGCTATACCAATAAATATTATCTAGGCTATGGATATCATAATCTATTCATTTAAATGGTTACACAAACTTTTATAACAAATAGTTTGCCAAATGTATGAGTAAACTTAGTATATTTCAACGCAATCAACCGGATTTTAGGAAGAATTAGAGGTTATTTCCGGTAATAAACATCTCCTGACAAAAAGAGGCTCCCGTATGTTTCACTCAAAACATACGGGAGCCTCTCCTTATATAATCCTTATTTACTCTTCCGTATACCGTTCAATGGTCTGTGCCCTGTCAGGCCCTACCGATACGATCTGAATAGGCACTTCCAGCTGTTCTTCCAGGAACGCGAGATAGGCATTAAACTCTTCCGGGAACTCATTCTCGCTCTGCATGGAGGTCATATCGGTCTGCCATCCCGGCAGTTCCGCATATACCGGTTCCACATCGCCGGTGATATCGTAAGGGAAATCTGTTACCTCCTCACCATCTATCTCATAAGCCACACAAGCCTTGATCGTATCAAAGGTATCCAGTACATCACTCTTCATCATGATCAGTTTGGTTACTCCATTGATCATTACAGAGTATTTCAAGGCTACCAGGTCTATCCAGCCACAACGTCTTTTACGGCCGGTCACCGAACCAAACTCATGGCCGATGGTACACATCTTATCACCGGTCTCGTCAAAAAGCTCGGTAGGGAAAGGGCCACTTCCCACACGGGTACAGTAAGCTTTGAAAATACCGAAAACTTCGCCGATCTTATGGGGAGCAATTCCCAGACCGGTACAGGCCCCGGCACAAACCGTATTGGAAGAGGTTACGAACGGATAAGAACCGAAATCAATATCCAGCATTGTTCCCTGTGCCCCTTCACACAGTATAGTTTTTCCCTCTTTAAGCAGGGAATTTACTTCAAACTCACTATCCACAAAAGTAAACTGTTTCAGGTATTCGATCCCTTCGAGCCACTCTTTTTCCAGTTCGGTAATATCATACTGGTAATGCATACTTTTGAGTATCTGCTCATGTTTGCCTTTAGCCAGACGATATACCTGCTCAAAATTATGAAGGATATCTCCTACCCTCACCCCGTTCCGGCTGATCTTATCCGTATAGGCGGGTCCGATACCTTTACCGGTAGTTCCCACTTTGGCATCCCCTTTCGCTGCTTCGTAGGCAGCATCCAGTACCCGGTGGGTAGGAAGTATCAGGTGTGCTTTTTTGGAAATATGTAGTCTCCGGGTCAGGTCATGTCCGGAAGCAGCCAGTACCACGGCTTCTGCCCGGAAAAGCGCCGGATCAAGCACCACGCCGTTCCCGATAATATTTACCTTATCTCCCTGAAAGATACCGGAAGGAATGGAACGAAGTATATATTTTTGTCCTTCGAATTCCAGCGTATGGCCTGCATTGGGTCCACCCTGGAAACGGGCTACCACATCATACCGGGGGGTAAGAACATCCACGATCTTTCCTTTCCCCTCATCGCCCCACTGCAAGCCTAATAAAACGTCTACTTTCATTTTTATCTCTTTTCTGATTATTTACTCTTTTTCCTAACCCACGCACACTTATTACAGGCTCCGTAAACATACAAAGAGTAATGTGACAGATGGAACCGTTTCAGTTTGGTGTTTTCAATAGCTTGTTTCAGGGTATCATCCTGAAATTCGGATACTTTACCGCATTGTGTACAAATAAGATGATGGTGAGTTTTACGGTTATAGAATTTTTCGTATTGAGAAGAGTTACCAAACTGATGCTTGATAACTAGCTTTGAATCGATCAGTAAAATGATCGTGTTATAGAGCGTAGCACGGCTCACCCGGAAATTCTCCTGGTTCATCATTTTACTGTAAAGCATGTCAATATCGAAATGGCCCTCTATGGAGTAGATCGTATCAAGTATGGCAAACCGTTCAGGTGTCTTCCGATGCCCGTTCGCATTCAGATACTCAGTGAATATCTGCTTTATCGTATCTCTCACATTCTGATTTTCCATATCGGTTCATTAACCGCGAACAAAGGTAACT
>JAJPZL010000124.1:0-2653 GCA_021204375.1 Bacteroides sp. | reverse complement strand
TTCTTTTTGCTGAAAGAGAATAATTAAAAGACATTTTATATTTCATTTTTAATATAGTCAACCAGAACCGCATATGGAGCTTCCGGAACCATTTCCAGCCCGGCCAGATAGTCAGTTAAAGCTTTACCGTTCTCCCGGGTCTGTGTACCGAATCTCTTCAGGGACAGAGCAGCTGCCTTTGCCGGATGATACAATCCACTCTGCACGGCAACCAGCGCCTGGTCAAAAAACTCATCCCGGACCCTTTCGTTCATCTCTACCCCCTTACCCAGCAAACGAGCTATGATCAGGAAGCCGCAGGTTTGCATAAACTCATCCTCACCGGCAATCCACTGAAAGGCTTTGGTAGGAGCGTATAGCAAACGACAGAAGAGATTCATAGTGGTAAGTTCGGCTATCTCTATATTGGTGATCTGCTCCACCCAGATATCAGCGATCTCAGGCAGGAAACTATCCGTCGGCTGGATCATCCCTGCCAGTATCTTGCTTTCCCGGATATCCTCTTTCCAGAGCGCCTGAGCCAGATCATGGTCCCGGCCATACTTCTGCGCGATCTCTTTCAGGCGGGGCAGTTCCACTCCGAAGTTCAACCGGTACCGCAGTCCCTTTTCTTCCATACTTTGAGAAGCGACTCCGTTCATCGCCAGACGGAGGTCACTTTTAATCGCTCTGACCCGTTCATTTACCTGATTTTTCATGATCACGGATTTATAAGAGGTAAATGCGAATAATCCCTGCTGTAACGCAGCATCTGCTCACCAAATCCCTCTTTATAAGAGACTTTTATATCTGTTATCTCTTCCTGTTCGTTGGTCACAGCCTCATACACAGGATTTACAAAACCTTTATAAGGAGCCAGGTTCAGTTTTTTATACCGTTCCAGGATCTCTCCGTGCAAAGCAGGATCTACTTTTACCGCATAGGTCTCTACCAGCTCCCTGGCAGCTTCCAGATCTCCGGTAGATTTGATCCGTTGTATCTCTCCCAGAAGTTCACCAAAAAGAGAACGAAGTTTCTGATAATCATTTACCTGAACATAGGTTTTATCATTTTTACGGATAAACTCAACCACCCGTTCCTTTTTACCTTTCTCATAGACCCAGCGGGCTATTAACTGGCGGTTCCTCATGTGTGACTCTTCAATATCACTCCCCGGCTCTATACGCACCAGTTGTGTCATCAGCCCATTCATCAGGAAGGAGTAATACTCCGCTTTATAGGCCTCTTCATCCGCAAGTAATCCCAGTTCCAGCAATTTTTTATCGGCCATATAGTAAAGGCCGAACAGATCTGCCCGGGTCTCCTCAATGGTAGCTCCATACGCCTTCAAAGCATCCGGATCAACACCGGGAAGAAGCTTTCCGGAACCATGTCCCAGACACTCATGCAGATCGGTATGAAGATTACCTGTTACATCCCCGTACCGCTTCATTAGCTCCAGTGTGCTTTCATCCACGACGAACTCTTCCATAAAACCATTTCCCAGGGCCGCTTTATTACAGGCATCCGTAATATTCTCGATAGTAACCGATTTAGAACCATGTACACTGCGTATCCAATTGGAATTAGGCAGATTGATACCAATCGCTGTAGCCGGATAGAGGTTTCCTCCCAATATGGCAGCGGTAATGACCTTAGCGGTTACCCATTTTACCTCCTCCTTTTTAAAACGTTTATCTACCGGAGAGTGGTCTTCAAACCACTGGGCATTCTCGCTGATCAATTCAGTACGCTTAGTAGCTTCCAGGTCTTTAAAATTCACAACAGACTCCCAACTGGCCTTCATTCCCAGCGGATCCCCATAGGTTTCCGTAAACCCGTTTATAAAATCAATGCGTGAATCCAGGTCCTTCACCCACAAGATCGAATACTCATCAAAGGTTTTCAGGTCACCGGTCCGGTAATAGTCGATCAATTTGCCGATCACTGCCTGCTGTGTCTCATTCTCAGCCATACTTTGCGCCTGTTCTAGCCAGTAAACTACCTTTTCAAGGGCAGCGGAATAAAGGCCGCCGACTTTCCAGACCTTTTCTTTAATGACCCCATCCTCTTTAACCAACCGGCTGTTCAATCCATAGGAGACAGGAGTAGGAGCAGCCGGATCTTTCAGTTTACTATAAAAAGCCTCTGCCTCCTGCTGAGTCACTCCCTCATAATAGTTACAGGCAGAAGTCAGTACTAAATCCACTCCATCCTCCTGATTGACCCGTTTAGCCATCACAGCCGGATTAAAGATAACCGGGAAAATTTCATTTACCAGTTCTTCCAAAGTACCCTCTATCCCCATAGTAGGAAGATCCATCTTCGCCAGTTCATCCTGCAGGAACGCTTCAGAGAACCCAGGTTCAAATTTCTCACTCCCATAATGATGATGGATACCGTTGGAGAACCAGACTCTTTTCAGGTAGACCTCAAAAGCCTGATAATCGGCAGAGTTTTTTTCACCTCTATAATTCAGATAAACACTTTCCAGTAACTTCCGGATAGTGAGATTGTATCTATTATTCTGGTCGAATAAAATATCCCTTCCCTGCAAAGCCGCCTCTGAAAGATAATAAATAAGTTTTTTCTGATTTAATGACAGATCCTCAAATCCGGGAACCCGGTAGCGTAAGATCTGCAGATCTGCGAACTGATCGACACTATATACAAA
>JAJPZL010000273.1 GCA_021204375.1 Bacteroides sp. | reverse complement strand
ATTTCTTCTCTTCTACCAGCAGTCCGTTCCTGAAAGTACCGGTACGGATCACTTTTCCCTCTTTATCTTTCTCTACAAAAGTACCATCTCTTTTCCCATCTTTAAAAGTTCCTTCAAAACGAACTCCTTCGGGATCGGTAAGTGTACCTTTGCCATCTTCTTTACCTTCGGAAAATCCTCCTTCATATACAGTTCCGCTTACCAGCGTAAGTTTTCCTTCTCCATTGGAAAGATTATTTTTCCATCCTCCTTCATACTTATCTCCATTACCCCAGGTATAAGTACCTGTACCGTTACGCTCGTTATCTACCCAGTTACCTTCGTAAATAGCACCGTTACTCCAGGTAAACTTACCATGACCCTCTTGCAGACCATCCTTGAATTCGCCGTCATAAATATCTCCGTTCTCAAAATAGAAGATTCCTTTACCGGTACGGTTACCTAACCGGTAATCGCCCTCATACCGGTCTCCGGTGTGAAAGTAATAAACCCCTTTTCCATGCTGTACATCTTCTGCCCAGTCACCGGTATACTTATCACCGTTCACATACTCATAAGTACCTTTTCCGTAGCGGGCATCGTCTTTCCAGGCTCCGGTGTAGCGGGAATTATCATCCCATACCATCGTACCCTGACCACTCTTCTTATCACCTTTCCACTCTCCGTCATAACGTGCCCCGTTACTCCAGGCATATACGCCTTTACCTTCTCTTTTATCGTTGGCCCACTCTCCGATATAAGTATCTCCGTTATAATAATACATAGTACCCCGACCGTGCTGATAATCCATATACCAGGTACCTTCGTAGCGGTTATTATTTACAAAATAGTAGATCCCCCGGCCATGCTGTTGGTTTTCGAACCACTCACCGTCGTACTTTTCACCATCTGCAAAGAGATAGACTCCATTGCCGTGTCTTTTACCTTTCAGGTATTCTCCTTCATATATATCTCCGTTACTAAAAATAGTTTTTCCCTTTCCGTTAGGTTTACGGTTCTTCATTTCACCTGTGTACACCGAGCCATCCTTAAACTTATAGGAGCCTATTTTAGTATCGTTTGAGAACATACCCGCCACCTTATTTAATAGGTTATCGCTGGTTTGGGCAATCAACTCTGCCGGTAAAAAAGTGAAAGTAAAAAGTGATATATATATTATAATTTGTCTCATGATCTTCCTGTTTATGGCTGTGTCTTTCCATATCCTTTACAAAGATAAATTTTTTAGCTGAGCTTCTCTCCTGCTATAATTTCTTTTAAATTCTTTTTGCAAAGCCAGGTGGAAGCAAGCTGCTGCAAACGAGCAGGAGTAATGGCATGGATCGCATCGATATTACGCTGGAAATATTCAGGGGTAAGCCCTGCTGCATGCAGGCTTATCCAATTGTCTGCCAGGGAGAAAAGGGATTCAAAGGTACGGCACATATCTCCCAGCATATAGTTACGTACCATATCCAGTTCACGGACAGATACGGGCTCATTCTGTAATTTATCAATCTCATAATAGATCTCTTTTATGACCTCTTCCACATATTCATTGGCTGTTTCGGTAGAGATAACCAATACTCCTGAATCCTGAAAAGAGGCAATTCCGGCCGAAATACCATAAGTATACCCTTTCTCTTCCCGGATATTTGACATTAATCGGCTTCCGAAATATCCTCCGAATAATGTAATAAGTACTCTCAGATCAGCATACTCAGGATGTAAACGACCTGCTGTCAGATTACCCATTTTCACGGAACTCTGTACTGCCTCCGGAACATAAGCTATGATACGTTTCTCAGAGGCCGGAGTCATCCGGTAGTCAGGGATTTCAAAAACAGAAGAGGTATTTCCAAAAATCTCTGCCCCGAAAGCAGCGATCGTACGTAACCGGATATCGTCTGTGATACGTCCTGATAAATAGACAGCACAGTTACCGGAATGATAACAGGAAGCATAAAACTCCTTCAGCCAATCTGCTTCTATCCGGTCATAGTCCTCATCTTCGGCAGACATACCATACGGATGATCTTTACCGAAAAGAGCCTGAAGAAAAGTTTTCTGAGATACTACATTTACTTTGTCCCTATTAATCAGGTAGTGCTGTTTATTTACTGCAACAGTAGTTTGAAGTTGAGCTTCCGGGAAAACAGGTTCTTTAACCAGCGACTCCAGAATAGTCAGCGTCTCTTTAAAATACCTGCTCAGTGAATAAAGAGTAACAAAAGAGTGGGTAAGAGAGGTAGAAAGCTCCAGCCAGGCCCCGTAATAGTCCAGCTTCCGGGCTATCTGTTCTGTTGTATAGGTGGCTGTTCCCTCCCTGAGCATACGATTGGTAAAAAGAGCTTGCAAAAGATGGTTCTGATGCCACCTGCCCCCTTCAAAAACCAGATCCAGACGAACCACCTCCTGATCGCCTGTATTAATAATGTGCAAAGGAACTCCATTGGGAAGCAAAGAACACTCAGGGGGCAAAATATCTATTTGAGAAACGGAGCATACCTCCGGTTGCATATTTCTGTTTAACATCAGCGGATTTTTAAATTTAATTCGGCACGTTCCAGATCTTCGGGCGTATCAATTCCAATGGTCTCCTCCATAGTGGTACCCACTTTAATCCGGTAACCATTTTCCAACCAGCGTAATTGTTCCAACGATTCGGCAATCTCCAGTGAAGAGGCAGGCAAAAGTGTTACCTCTCCGAGTACTTCTGAACGAAAACCATACATTCCAATATGTTTATAATAGGTATGATTCTTCAGCCACTCGCTTTTATCCACATTACGCAGATAAGGAATGGTACTACGACTGAAATAAAGAGCATACTTTTCTTTATTTACTACAACTTTGGGAGAGTTAGGATTTTCAAGGGCTTCCAACGAACCACTCTCCGTAAAAGGTTTTACCAGTGTAGCAATCTGTGTTTGTGGGTGCGAAAAGCATTCCATCAATGTTCTGATCTGGGCAACTGTAATAAAAGGTTCATCCCCCTGTATATTGATCACTACATCATACGGATCTCCTATCTTCTGATAAGCTTCCCAACAACGGTCCGTACCGCTGCGATGCTCACAAGAGGTCATTATCACCTTTCCTGAGAAAGAACAAACAGCTTCAAAAATACGTTCGTCGTCTGTAGCGACATAGACATCATCCAGTATGTTTGCCGCCTGCTCATATACCCTTTGGATTACACTTTTACCTCCCAGCAGAGCTAAAGGTTTCCCAGGAAACCGGGTAGAAGCATAGCGGGCCGGAATAATTCCCAAAAATCTCATCTCATACCATTTTTATAGGTTCCAAAATTACGAAAAGATTTGGTAATACAGCCTATTTAGTTTTATTTTGTGTGTAAATACTGAAACATGGAATATCATCGTTGCATCATCTGTCTGGGTAGTAACACCAATCGAAAGAACAATATTCTGGTAGCTACGGAAAGGCTGCGAAAAGCATTTCCTGATATATCTTTCAGCAGTATGATAGAGAGTAAGCCCATCGGTACACACAGTAAAAAGTGTTTTCTGAACCGGGTAGCCATTTTTCGTACCCACTGGAATCCTACCGAGGTGAAAGAGTTTTTTACTTCTATAGAGCAGGAAGCCGGCAGAAGACCAGAAGACAAGAACAAGGAGATTATAATACTTGGCATTGACCTGGTAGTATACGATAAGAAGATATATAAACCCCAGGATATAACCTGTGACTATCTACTTACAGGGATCCGGGAACTGGACCTCACCCTCTGATACAAAAATGGCCATCTGTTCCGGAACAAATGGCCATTTCACCTATATATTAATTTACTAATCAAACAGAGAGTCCAGTCCTACAGGAACATAGTCTTCTTCAATCACTGCATTTCCATCACAAGGCTGGTAATCTTCTGGGAACTGGAACACCTCATCCTGCGAATACCCCAGGCCTGTATCTTCATATACTTTAGTCATATATTTTGTCCAGATAGGCAAAGCCAGTGAAGCTCCCTGACCGAACATCATTGTATCAAAATGAATATCACGCTCTTCACCACCAACCCAGCAACCCGAAACTAAGGAAGGAGTAAATCCTATAAACCACCCGTCCGAATGGCGGTTAGTAGTACCTGTTTTACCACCCATATCTGCAGTAATTCCATACCGACGTACGCATCCTCCGGTACCTTCGTTAATAACCGCGCGGAGCATGACCAACATTTTATAAGCACTCGAAGCACTGATAACCTCCTCCATAATGGAAGCAAAATTGGCAACTTCGTTCCCTTCACTATCTTCAATACGGGTTACAAAAAGCGGTGCCGTGCGAATTCCCTTATTGGCAAAAGCCGTATAGGCACTGACCATCTCTCCTACCGATATTTCGCAGGGTCCCAGACAGAGTGCCGGTGTAGGCTGGATATCCTGATTCATAACTCCGAAACTATGGATCAGCCGGACCAGGGCATACGGGCTCAGTTTACTCATCAGATAAGTAGAGATCCAGTTATTGGATTGAGCCAATCCCCAGCGTAAGGTCACTGTCTCTCCATAGCGGTTATAACTACTGTTCCGGGGTGTCCAGGGCTGACCTGTTTCGGTAATAATAGTGGTCTCTACATTCTGAGTTACATCGCAGGGAGTAAATCCATTCTCCATAGCCAGTGTATAGAGAAAAGGTTTAATGGTAGAACCTACCTGACGTCTTCCTACCATAGCCATATCATATTGAAAATAGCGATAATCAGGACCACCTACATACGCTTTTACATGTCCGTTACGCAGATCCATAGACATAAATCCTGAACGTAAGAAGTATTTATAATAACGAATAGAGTCCATCGGGGTCATAACCGTATCCTTAAGCCCTTCATAGGAGAAAACAGTCATCTGCTCAGGAGTATTAAAGGCTTCTATAATCTCTGCCTCCGATTTCCCACTCTCCTTCATACTATTATAGCGTTGTGACTGCCGCATGGTTCTTGCCAGGATCTCATCTACCTGTTCCTGCGAAAGCATATTGGTAAACGGCGCTGTTCTGCGTCCTTTTTTCTCTTTAAAGAACTGAGGCTGCAAGGTTTCACTCAAATGTTCCCGTACAGCTTCTTCCGCATACTGTTGCATACGGGAGTTAACCGTAGTATATATTTTCAAACCATCCGTATAAAGATTATAGGTAGTACCATCTTTCTTTTTATTCTTATTGCACCAGCCATAAAGAGGATCGTCCGCCCAGGTAACAGAATCTTCGTAAAATTTCTGCATCTGCCACTCCCGGTAATTCTTCCTGACAGGCTCTTTGGCAGTAAGGACACCCCTGAGATACTCTCTGAAATAGGTAGCCAACCCTTCCTTGTGGTCTACCCGCTGGTAATGTAACACAAGAGAAGTCTGCTGCAAAGAATCGCACTCCTGACGACTCAAATATCCGGCTTTATACATCTGTGCAAGTACTACATTGCGCCGGGTGCGGGCACGTTCATTAAAACGTACCGGATTATAGAGAGAAGGATTCTGGCACATACCAATCAGGGTAGCTGCCTCTTCTACAGAGAGCTGTGAAGGCTCTTTGGAAAAATAAGTATTGGCAGCGGTTTTTATACCTACCGCATTATTTAGAAAGTCAAACTGGTTCAGATACATGGTTAGGATCTCTTCCTTGGTATAATAGCGCTCCAGTTTCACTGCAATTACCCATTCAATAGGCTTCTGAAAAAGACGTTCCATCACATTTTCAGCACCCGGAGAGTAAAGCTGTTTGGAAAGTTGTTGGGTAATGGTACTGCCCCCTCCGGCTCCTTTCTGTTTCAGCAGGCCTGTTTTTACAATAGCACGTCCCAAAGCTTTTACATCTATTCCCGAATGTTTCGCAAAACGTACATCCTCGGTAGCAATGAGTGCTTTCACCAGATTGGGAGAAAGTTCATCATAGGTAACATTCACCCGGTTATCTTTACTATACGACCAGGTACCCAGCAATTTATCATCTTCCGAGTAAACCTGGCTGGCAAATTTATCGATAGGGCTTTCAAGGTCTTCTACCGGTGGCATGTAGCCAATCCACCCCTTGGAAATAAAGAAGAAGATTGTTACTACACTGAGCAACAGACAGGCCAGGAGGGTCCACATAACCCATACTATTTTTTTTATCAAAAAATTCCTCTTTTTTAAAATCATTTTTTTAAATTCCCAGAACATATTTAACTTTTCTAATTAAAATTTAAACAAGCTCTTAATCCGCAAAATTAGGACAAATAGTGGGTTTAACCAAAACGTTCACAATTCCCACTCTCTATTTCATTAAACATAACTAACTTTAAAAAATAGAATAATATTTTCTCATTCACCGGCGGAATGCTTTTTTTATTTACCTTTACACTCCGTATATGACTGAAACAGTTAAATTAACGAAGTATATGGAAAACAGAAACTTAGTCTCTATCGCCGAGCTCTCAAAAGAGAAAATCCTCTATCTTCTGGAGATGGCTACCCACTTTGAAAAACATCCTAACCGCAAGATACTTGACGGAAAGGTGGTTGCCACTCTCTTTTTCGAACCCTCGACACGAACCCGCCTTAGTTTTGAAACAGCTGCGAACCGACTTGGTTCAAATGTAATAGGATTTACTGATCCAAAAGCTACCAGTTCCTCCAAAGGAGAGACGCTGAAAGATACCATTATAATGGTAAGTAACTACGCCGATGTTATTGTGATACGGCACTATCTGGAAGGTGCTGCCCGGTATGCCAGCGAAATAGCTCCCGTACCGATTATTAACGCCGGGGACGGAGCTAACCAGCACCCTTCACAAACCATGCTTGATCTTTATTCTATCCTGAAAACGCAGGGAACCCTGGAAAATCTGACTATTCACTTAGTAGGTGATCTTAAATATGGACGTACGGTACATTCACTCTTAATAGCACTCCGCCATTTTAACCCGACTTTTCACTTTGTAGCTCCCGATGAGCTGAAGATGCCGGAAGAGTATAAAATGTATTGCAAACAGCACAATATATCCTATACGGAACATGCTGAATTTAACGAAGAGGTGATAGCTGATGCAGACATTATTTACATGACACGTGTACAAAGAGAACGTTTTACCGATCTGATGGAGTATGAGCGTGTCAAAAATATCTATATATTAAAAAACAGTATGCTGG
>JAJPZL010000113.1 GCA_021204375.1 Bacteroides sp. | reverse complement strand
CTCCAACCTCTTTGCTACAGCACTTCCCCCATAATCTCCGTACAGTCAGCAAACTAACCACCACCATAGCCATGACCGAAAGCGGTAGTGCAAAAAGAATCGGGTCCAGCATCGGCCAGGGATAGGCTTCAATCAACACATCCCGTCCGAAGACCGCTTTGCAGATCCCCATAGCCGCTGACTCTTTCTCGTGCATAAATACCAGGGCAAAAGCACTACTCACCGTACCTACCCATAAACTGGCGATTACCCCCTGCCGGGTAGCCCTCTTCCAGTAGAGAGCGCAGAAATAGGCAGGAAGGAAAGCCGCTGCACAAATACCCATAAAGATAGAAGTACCCCGGGCAATGATATCGTTGGGAAGCATATAACAGATAATATAACTCACCACAATTGCGAAGAGTACCCCCAGGCGGATCACACCCGTAAGTTTACCCCTGGAACGAGGCCTATACGTACCATATATATCCGATCCTGCTGCCGAACCCATCGTATGGAACTGCGAACTCAGCGTAGACATACTGGCCGAAAGAATACAGAGCATAAAGATAGCCGAAAACCAGTCCGGCATCGCTTTATTGATAAAGTACGGGATGATCTTATCAATATCCCCCACCAGCTCAGTAGCCACCTTACCCTCCGTATTGAAAAAATAGAGGTTGCTCAGTGCACCTGTGTGGTAGATCGTTCCCACGGTAATGATCAGGAAGAAACAACCAATAAAGACTCCCCGGTTGAGTTGTTTACCACTCTTTACCGTCATAAAACGAACCACTAACTGGGGTTGTGCCAGGCAACCGATCCCTACCCCCAGGATCAGCGAAGTAACCAACGTATACCACTGGGGCGATCCCGTTACCGGCATAGCCGTCCATCCCTGGTGCCCCAAAGCTTTGAACTTCTCAGGAACCAGCGGAGCCATATCCGTGAGAGCCTGGTTAGCCTCCACAAAATTCATTCCCAGCGCACTGTGAAGCCTGAACAGGAGGAAGAACATACACCCAAACATAATCAGGGCCTGCAACGCATCCGTATACATCACCCCCTTCATTCCTCCGGCAATTACATACGCAGCAATGATCAGTGTAAACACCAACAGGGAGATATTAAAATCGATCTGAAATATCTGTTCAATAAAGACAGCTCCCCCTTTCATCACCACCGCCGCGTAGAGCGGCATCCCGATAAAGATCACAGCCGCTACAAATACCTGGATGGAGCGTGAACGATAATGACGTCCCAACAGTTGCGGGAAGGTACTTACATTGTATTTTTCCCCCATACGCCGGGTGCGAAGACCAAAAAAGATAAAGGCGATCACCACCCCTACAAACATATTGAGGAAACAGAGCCACTGGATACCCATACCAAAAGCAGCTGCTACCCCACCAAAACCCACAATAGCCGAAGCAGAGATAAAAGTAGCCCCGTAAGAGAGTGCCATCACAAACGGATTCATCTGCCTCCCTCCTACCAGGTAATCACTGGCAGAGGTTGTCCGTCTATATCCCAGAAATCCTAAGTAAACCAGCGACAGCAGGTATACCACTACAATCAGTCCTAATGTAAAAGTGCTCATTTCAGATTATCGTTTTTGTCGTCTTTATTCCAATACCTGATACCGAACCAGGCGGCAAATATCACACAAATAAAAGAGAGTACATAGGGAAGTACAATCAGAGGATCAGCTATTCCGAACATTGTTTTTCATATATTTTATGGTTCCGGCCACAAAAATAGCCCTTTTTACAGAAGTTAACAAAGAAAGGAAGCTAAAAAAAGAGCCACCCTTTCAAAAGAGGATGACTCTGCTTACTCTATACGCTACTGCTCGGCGATCAATACCGGTTATAGTGAATCCGGCTCCCGTCAAACTTATCCTTCGGACTCTCTTCACCGGCCGGATACCCCATTGGTATCACACACAACGGCAGGATAGGTTCCGGAAGCCCCAGTACCCGAGTAACCACCTCCATCCGCTCTTCATACGGATAGGCCGCCGTCCATACGGCACCCAGTCCCTGGGCCTCGGCAGCCAGCAAAATATTCTGGGCCGCCGCCGAACAATCTAAGTACCAGTAAAAAGAACGTGCCGAATCGCCGCATATCACCACAGCCGCAGGAGCATGCGCCAACATTTTGGCAAACGGAAGTCCCGCAGCTAAGGAATCCAAAACAGCACGATCATTCACCACCACAAATTCCCACGGACGGATATCCCTGCCCGAAGGAGCCGCCATCCCTGCCCTGAGCAGCAAATCCATCTTTTCCGGCTCTATCGCCCTATCCTGGTAAGTACGCACACTCTTACGGGCAAATATCGCCTCTAAAGCCCCGTTGCCCGAGGTTTCATTTCCAGCCTGCGGCCCGCAGCATTCCACGAACCCCAATCCTGCCAGCATACCCACCAGCAACCAATTACTCTTTCTCTTCATACACTCTCAATCAAAAAGATTTAACTTATGTTTCTGGGCCTCTTCCAGCGGAATGATCTTCTCCTCTTTCCGGCCTCCTTCCCTGCGTAAAGCCTCGTACTCTTCGGCAATCTCCCGTTCCAGCTCTTTCCGGGCCTCCGGCTGCAACAACCTGGCAGCAATCCCCGCATTAAGCGAAGCATCCTTTACATGGATCACAGGAGCACTGTACACAGGAGCGATCTTCAGCGCCGTATGCAGCTTCGAAGTAGTAGCGCCCCCAACCAGCAAAGGAATATCCAATCCAGCCTTTTCCAACTGGAGAGCCACCTGCACCATCTCCTCCAGCGAAGGAGTGATCAAACCACTCAATCCCACCATATCCACCTTCTCGGCCATAGCCCGCTCCACAATCTGTTCAGCCGGGACCATCACCCCCAGATCAATGATCTCATAACCGTTACAAGCCATTACCACCGATACAATATTCTTTCCGATATCGTGTACATCTCCCTTTACCGTAGCCAGCAACACCTTACCGGCCGAAGAGGCTCCCTCTGTTTTCTGCGATTCAATCACCGGTTGCAAAATCTCCACTGCCTTCTTCATCGTACGGGCTGTTTTTACCACCTGCGGCAGGAACATTTTCCCCTCCCCGAAGAGCTCCCCGACATAGTTCATTCCATTCATCAGCGGCCCTTCGATAATATCCACCGCCTTCTCATACTTTTGCAGCGCTTCTGCTATATCCACCTCTAAGTAATCACCCACCCCTTTTACCAGGGCATATTTCAGACGCTCTTCCAGCGGTTCCGCACGCCAGGCATCCTGTACCACCTGTTGTTTCTCACCCGAAGCAGACTCTTTGATCCGCTCCGCCAGAGCGATCAACCGTTCGGCAGCATCCGGACGCCGGTTCAGTACCACATCCTCCACAGCTTCCAGCACATCGGCCGGAATATCACTATAAAGCACCGCAGCCGAAGGATTCACAATCCCCATATCCATACCCTGACCAATAGCGTGGTACAGGAATGCAGCATGCATCGCCTCCCGGATGTAATTATTCCCCCGGAAAGAGAAAGAGAGGTTACTCACCCCCCCGCTGATATGCGCATAAGGAAGGTTCTGACGGATCCATCCGGTAGCCCGGATAAAATCAACCCCGTAATTATTGTGTTCCTCCATACCCGTAGCAACCGCTAGTACATTCGGGTCGAAGATAATATCATTCGGATTAAAACCAACCTGCTCCGTAAGCAACCTGTAAGCACGGCCGCACACCTCAATTTTCCGGTCGTAAGTATCCGCCTGCCCCTGCTCATCAAAAGCCATCACCACTACCGCAGCACCGTAACGCTGAATAGTACGGGCACGCTCCAGGAAAACCGCTTCCCCCTCCTTCAGGGAGATAGAATTTACAACCGCTTTCCCCTGGATACACTTCAAACCCGCCAGGATCACCTCCCACTTGGAAGAGTCGATCATCACCGGCACCCGGGCAATATCCGGTTCCGAAGCCACCAGGTTCAGGAACTGCACCATCTCTGCCTCCGCATCCAGCAGCCCATCGTCCATATTTACATCCACGATCAAAGCCCCATCTTCCACTTGTTTCCGGGCAATCGAGAGCGCCTCCTCATACTTCTTCTCCTGGATCAGGCGCAGGAATTTCCGGAAACCCGCCACATTACACCGCTCCCCGATATTGATAAACCTCATCTCCGGACGAAGCTCTATCAACTCCAGCCCCGACAACCGGAGCCTGTTTACCGGCTCTACCGGGATATGCGGCACCGCCTCCTTTATCAAAACCGGATATTCGGCAATATACTCATTGGTGGTACCACAACACCCCCCGATAATATTGACCAGCCCCTCTTCTAGGTACTCTTTTACCTGCTCAGCCATCTCAGCCGGGCTCTGGTCATACTCTCCCAGGCTATTAGGAAGACCCGCATTGGGATATACACTGATATAATAGGGAGCACGGGCAGCCAGCGACTGCAAAAAAGGTTTCATCTGGCGCGCCCCGAACGAGCAGTTCAACCCCACCGAAAAGACCGGGGCATGCTCTACCGAAGTTAAGAAGGCATCCAGGGCCTGACCCGAAAGCGTACGCCCTCCCGAATCCGATACCGTTACCGAAAGCATCAACGGTACCTCCATTCCCTTTATCCGCATCGCCTCCTGCGCAGCAAAGATAGCCGCTTTCGCATTCAGCGTATCAAAAATCGTCTCTATCAACAGAGCATCCACTCCCCCCTCTAACAGCGCCTCCATCTGCTGCTGGTAGGAAGCAGCCATCTCATCAAAAGTGACAGCCCGCATCGCAGGATCATTTACATCCGGCGACATTGAACAGGTCTTATTGGTAGGCCCTATAGAGCCGGCAATAAAGCGTGGTTTCGAAGGATCTTTAGCCGTATACTCATCCGCCACCTCCCGGGCCAGCTTGACCGCCGCCAGATTGATCTCCCGTACATACGCCTCTACCTGATAATCATCTATCGAGATAGTGGTAGAACTAAAAGTGTTAGTCTCAATTATATCGGCACCTGCCTCTAAGTACTTCCGGTGGATATCCTGCACCACATCGGGACGCGTCAGGCACAACAGGTCGTTATTCCCCTTCATCTGTCCCGGTATATCCGCAAAACGGTCACCCCGAAAATCCTCTTCTCTCAAATTATACTGCTGTATCATCGTACCCATCGCTCCATCCAGGATAAGGACACGCTCTTTCACCAGCTCACAAATACTCTTATTCATTCAAAAACAAGGTTTTATTATACAATAAAAGTAGTTACCCTTCCATGTTAAACTCTGCCAGGTTTATTCGTGAAGGTAACCACCATCCATATACGTTAAAAAAGGCCGCTACCGCTTGAACATCCGGTCCATCGCACGGCGGTCGTCCTTCTTTTTTAATGTCTCCCGTTTGTCGTATTGCTTTTTACCCTTCGCCAGCGCAATTACCAGCTTGGCCAGCCCCTTTTCATTGATAAACAGGCGGACCGGCACAATCGTAAGTCCTGTCTCTTTCGTGGCCCGCGCGAGCTTGCACAGCTGCTTGTTATTGCGTGGTAGCGTCCGCTCCCGCCGGGCCGTATGGTTATTGTAAGAACCGTAAAAATACTCCGCAATATGCATATTTTTCACCCACAACTCTCCGCGCGAAAAGTAGCAATAGGTATCTACCAGGCTTGCCTTGCCCAGGCGGATCGATTTAATCTCCGTACCGGTAAGCACCATGCCAGCCGTATAGGTATCGATCAACTCGTAGTCGAACTTAGCCCGTTTATTCTTTATATTGACAGCTGTAGGTTTCATTCTTTTCAGATATTTATCACAAGGAGGCTATTAAAAATAAAAGCGATCACCGCTGGGGCAAAGAGGATCAGTGCCGAGGCGATCAGTGTATAGTTCAGGCGATCCTCTTCCGCTACCGGAATATAACTGCGTGTAGCCTCCCACACAATATAGACCGTATAAAACTGGAATATCCAGGCCAACACCTTAAAATCGGGAAATAACCCTGTCACAATATCCAGTAAAAAGAGAACCACCAGCGAATATCCCACCAATTGCCGGACAAGCGGAAGATCGTTCTCCTGTTGAAACTTTTTTTCACCCAAAAGGTTCACTGTATAGGAGGCTAAAAAGCATCCACCGAACAGCGAAGCAAACACCACGCAGCAACGGGTCATTGCCACCTGGTAGCTGATCCCTTCCGTCCACAGGGTACCCAGGAAGACGGCCAGGCCACACAGACCGATCAAAGGATAAACAAAAGCCGTAAACACCTTTTGCCTATCCTCCTCAAAACTAATTTCCTCCCAGGCACGGGCCGGAGAGGAAATTAATAGGGTTATTCTTTGGATCAGTTCTTTATAATTCAATAGGATAGATTACTTTAATAGGTAGGTACTTTTACCTTAACACTGTAGGGGCTACCCTCTTCTAAAGTAGCACTGGAAGATTGCGTAGCTATTACATTTAAGACAATTGAATCCTTCCTGGCAGGCAAATTATCCATAATACCTCTTAAATCGAATGATCTGTAATAAAAGATCGCCTCCGTATTTTTTGTAAGCATCGCATTATAATTATCTACCTTATCGTCCAACGCATCGTGGCTCAGATACACATTCAATGTATCCGGAACAGAGCCGACTCCACTTGATTTAAAATCATCACCATCCAGGTAATTAAATAAAACAAGTGAATGAAGACGCTCATAAATATAATAATTGATTCCCAGATTCAAATAACCAGCCGCACCTTCCACGCTAATTATGTCTACTACCGGATTCGTTTTCAATGTATCGTTCTGAGAACCTTTAGTCAAAATATTAACCTCTCCGTCAATACATGCACCACCCAGAAGAGTTACATAATATTTTTGAGATTCAGGAGAGATCCCTTCCTGTTCTTCATGCTGTTCACCATTATATTCTACACTAATCCACCACCTTGTTCCATTCAGTTGAGAGACATCCTGATTAGTCACATAATAAGTAGGACCTCCATCTGCCTTAAAACAGGGTAATCCCATACTATCGTTTCCCAATACTGCAAACGTATAGCCATAGTAAGAAGGATCACTATTATTCAGACAAGAAGTAAACAATAAACCAATTGAAAAAATTAAACCCGCAGCAAAAAAATTAATCTTCTTCATAATATTAAATACATTACTGTGCGCAAATATACAATAAAGAGCAGAGATACACAC
>JAJPZL010000155.1 GCA_021204375.1 Bacteroides sp. | reverse complement strand
TACATGGAGTGTAAAGATACCGTTTTTTCGCTGCCAATCCACTTTTATGGTACCATATAGCGATTCGTGAGTGGCTTTTATATAGATAAGGTCACCCACCGGCTCGGGACGGATCACAAAATGCTGGTATCCGGGGTTCTTTTCGTCGAACTGTATACCGGCCAGGGAGGCAAAGAACCACTCGTCAATTTGTCCCATCATAAAATGGTTCCAGGATGATCCCTGACGGGGGTCCCACTGCTCTGTCAGGGTAGTGGCTCCAAACTTAAGCTGGAATCCGTATCCTGGTGTCTCCTCGTGGTTATGCATGGTATACATCAGTTCATTAAGACCGTTACGGGCCAGTGTCTGGAACAGGTAACGGTTCCCTACATCACCGGTAGTCAGGCGGTTGCCGTGTTCCTGAATATCTTTTACCAGATTACCAAGCACATCTTCCCGGTACTGGGGATCTACCAGTTCCAGAAAGAGCGGCAGCGCATTACTTGCCTGGCTGGCTGTTCCGTACTGACGAGTAGCGGGATTAAAGAATTTTTCATTGAAAGCCTCTTTTACCTCTTTAGCCAGACGGGTGTAGTAGGCTTCATCCCAGGCGTTCCCTACCATACGGGTCGCTTCAATCATATAGCAGATATCTAAGTAGTAGTGTGCGGTAGCAACTAACGGAACAGGGGTGTTCTTTGAAAAACCGGCTTTGAAATCGCCATAATCGTACCAGTCTCCCAGACCGTGAGAGACGATGTGGTTATCCGCCCGGGAGGTAAGGTAATCCACATACCCGCGCATATTACGGTAATAATTCACAATTAAAGAGTTATCTCCATAATTCTCATAATATATAAAGGGCAGGATTACAATGGAACTTCCCCACTCGGGCGAATCGGCAAAATCGTCCATACCCGGTCCTTCGAATACCACATACCGAGGGGCTGTGGTAGGCAGGAAGCCATCAGATTGCTGGGTATCAGCCATATCCTGCATCACTTTGGGCGCATAAGTAGTAAGATCATAATTGTAAAAGAGTCCGGATCCGTTCAGGTGTACCTGTTCCAGCCATCCTAATTTTTCCCGGTGGGGGCAATCGGTAAAGACAGACTGCATATTACTGCGTACAGCCTTTTCGATCAGGCGGTGAGCCGCATTAAATATGGGATTGGAAGATTCAAAGGTAGAGATCTTCGGAGCTGAATTATAGATAAAGCAGGATTTGAGATCCTGGATAACGGGCAGATCCTGCGGATTCTTCTCTCCTTTCAGGACAGCACCTTCTACCTGGATATACCGGAACCCATAGTAAGAGAAGCGGGGATGCCAGGTCTCTGTTCCATCTCCTTTGAGGGTATATACGTAATAGTGTTGACGGCCGGTCTGGCGTTGATTAGCAGCTCCTTCGTCTGTTAGTGACTCAGCAACCAACAGCGTTACCTGCTGCCCTTTCTTCCCTTTGACGGTGATCTGCGGAAAACCTGCCAGGTTCTGTCCCATATCGAGTACTATCGCCGAAGGATCTACGGTACGTTTGGTAGAGAGGGTAGCCGCCTCTACCTCTTCCGGTGTCAGTTTATGGATCTTCTGTATGTCGTAATACTCCATGATCTTTACCGGAGGAGCTTGCTGAGGGCTCAGGACTCCTTTGGGAGCTGTTTGTACCACCACCGGTTTCCAGTTCGTATCTTTGAAACCGGGTTTATCCCATCCTTTCTGTTCCAGCCGGGCATCATACTCCTCGCCTCCATAGATGCAGTTAAACGTAATGGGACTAAGGTCATATTTCCAGTCGTTTCCGGAACAGACCACCTCCGTGCTTCCATCGTTGTAGGTCACTATCATTTTAAAGAAGAGTGTAGGGGCTCCGAAACTGATCTTCAGTTTTACATACCGTCCACCCTGCACATTATAGAACCCGTTACCCAGCAGTATGCCGGCCACATTCTCTCCTTTTTTCAGGTAAGAGGTGATATCGTAGGTATTGTAATAAACTGTTTTCTCGTAATCACTCCACAAAGGGGCAAACTCACTATCCCCTACTTTCTTTCCATTGAGGGAGAATTCATAGTGTCCCAGACCACAGACATAGGCCACTGCCTCCCGGATCTGCTTCTCTGCCTGAAAGCCTTTACGGAGATAGATGCTTTTGCGGGAAAGGGAATCTACAGCCTCCCATTTTTCTTTTACTTCCGGTTCTTTCAGGACAGACCCCTGGAAATGGCGGCCTTCCGGCAGGTTAGCCTCTTCGTGGGCAATGGCACCGATCCAATCGGCATCGAGAAAGGCAGCATCGGGAGCAATCCGGAACTGACTCTCCCGGCTCCAGGCAGAGGGCCGGTCTTTTTCATCCCACACTTTTACCCGCCAGGTATAGCGTCGTACGGGGAGGAGCTTTTCTCCCTGGTAAGGGATAAGCTGGCTCTGTGAAGAGGAGATTTTACCGGATTCCCAGACTAACCTGGAAAATCCGTTCTCTCCTGTATAGACTTCAATAGTATAGGCTGACTGGGATACCCCGTTCTCTTTGGCTTCCATCTGCCATCCGAAACGGGGAGTAGCAGTGGCCAATACCAGCGGCTCTTCCACCATTTCGCAGGTAAGGCGGGTTACCTCAATGGCTTTGAGTGGTAATAAGATGGTGATAAACAATGCACAGCAGGCTATGGCTTTTGTCTTGTTCATGGTTAATCCTGTTTTTATTTTCTATAACTGAATTTCCCGTAAGGGTATAAACCATCTTACGGGAAATTATATTGAATAGATGAATTACTTTAATACATCGGGACAGATAATTCTTGTGATGGTATCAGCATGCCCCACTTCCCTGCCATCTACATATAGACGCAATCCTTTACCCTGGTGATAACGGCTTCCATCCTTATCCCACAGGATCATAATAGTATGTCCGTGGTAAGGTACATTGTCCAGGCAGAACCAATCCCACCGGTTAGCCGGGACAAGCGGATTGACCTCTAAGGTATCATCCAGGCGGGGACGAAGGCCCATCAGTCCGGTAATCATCAGGTCGTTGAAAGTAGAATGGTTATAGTAACGACTCCGTTCCTGATCGCCTTTGAGCCAGTAGCCGGTCACTTCGTCCAAATACTCTCCGATATAGGGGCGTCCCCGGTGATACTGGGACTCTACATAAAGCTCCATCTGACGGAAATAAACGCTGTCCGAAGTGGTATTTTGGGGATAGTTATTCAGAAAGTTTGCCATCGCTGTCAGTGTCTGGGAAGCGGCAAAAGGCCAGATGACTCCATCCCATTCGCACTTTCCTACTCCGTGGGTACGGAACTCGGGATGACGGCGTTCAGCAGTAGTAAGTCCGTAAGGAGCAAAGAATCCATCCTCGTTTGTGATCTGTTCCCAGGCACTATCGTATTTAGTTGCATCAGGGAGATTAAAGTACCAGAGAATATATCCGATCGCTTCCCGTACGTTGGCAAAAGAGTCTATCCGGTGGGTTTCAAAGAAATCGTGCCGGGGATTCCAGAGTTTATACTGTACCAGTGACTTCAGGGTATCGGCTCTTAGTGCATAATCTCTCATGACTCTTTCGTCACCTGTCAGGAAACCGATCGTAGAGAGTGCACGGGCATTGCCATACATATAACTATTAATGGTAGGACGGGCATACTTTTTACGACGTCCGCCACTGATCGACTCTTCCATCCCGTCCTGCACATCACTCTGCCAGTAAAGTCCACCCGGCAGGCGGTGGGTACTTTCCCAATGTTGATACTCCCGTTCCAGGTCTTCTGCCAGGTCAAACAGGAATTCTTTATTGCCATCTACTTTGTAGCGGTTCAGGATAGCATCTATATTCCAGGAGCTGAAATTATACATCTTCTCCATCGGTTCCCCGTTATTACCCCGGTACCAGGTGCGGATGATCTGGTCCAGATACTCCCGGTTACGCAACCAGCGGCTTTCGTAAATATGATGCCCCACCGCACAGGCGATCAGGTTGTATTTATCTGCATAGGAGCGGTCTACCAGGAACTCAGTCATGGCATACCCTACGGGAGTCTTCTTGATATGTTTCCGGAGGTTCCACCAGCGGAAATAGTACATCTCTTCAAAGTTATCCTGCGGACACTCAAAGAGTGGAATATTCTCTTTCATCCATTCCGAAGAGGCTGAATTGGGAATAGCCTGGATGATATTTTCATCCTCCATGCGGTTAAAGTACTCCGCATAGTGGGCAAAATCTTCATACTTCAAAATAGCAGCGGTAGCATCGGCAGAACTACTCTTAATATTGGTAATGCTGTAATAAGAGAGGGGATCTGTTCTTCCCGCATCCGGTAGATCATACGTCTGGTCTGCGGGTGTTTCCGGTGTAGGGAACTCTCTTACCTCTCCCGTACGGAATACAATCCGTTCAATAGAGGGTACTGGTGCGTAGAACATCCGTGTACCTGCTTTCTCACCATCAATATAGACCTCGATAGTACGGTTCTTTACAGAAAGACGTGCTTCTATATGGTATACTTTTCCCGGCTGGTACTGCATCAGGTTCCCGAAACGGGAACCACCTTTGGCCCGGAATACTCCGTCGGAAGTCAATTCCAGACGTGAACAGGCAATCCCATTCTCCGAGAGGAATTCAATCTGTAACGTTCCTTTATCGTTCTGTCCGGCAACCAGATCAAATGATACAGTGAGTTCCCGTGTAGCGGGTATTTTCCGCTCTACTTTTGTATAATCAAACGGATCGGTATCGCTCAGGGTCAACCAGGTTTTTCCATCCCGCTTTTCGAGCGAAACAGGGGCCATTACCGGCATATAGATATTCCAATCGGTCATATCAGCCAGTTTGGTATAAGCAGAGAAATCATCATCGACATGGGCAGTAGCCTTGTCGCGGACCGGGACCGGTACACGGGCAATCCACATATCTTCTTTATCTACACTGTAAGTTACCCAAAGGTTCCCGTCTTCAGGTACTCCGTTGCCTTCAAGGATACCGCGGGGATACTGCGGGCCATACGATTTATAATTGCCACCGTAGCGCATGGGTGTAATTTCACCATGTACCAGGTTCAGGGTGGTATATTCCAATCCGTCTTTACTCAGGGAGATAGCCAGCGGCCAGCGGAATTCCGAAGGATTATATACGGTAGCATACATACCGTCTGTGAGGCGTTGTCCCCAGATCTTGGCATTACTGTTCACAAAACCGGGAGCACGCTCCACCGGTTCAGACCAGGTGTAACCTCCATCTTCACTGATGGAAGTGAGTGCATGTTTCCACAAAGCCGCCTGGCGTCCGTCCGGAAGGGTATAGCTGTTAAAGGCTTTATAACTTTTGTGGAGCGGGATCAGTGGATCTTCCCGGTCGGCCTCTTCTACCCACTGCATCATATAGAGCGGGTTATCCAGTATCTCTTTGCAGGCCTGTACAAATCCTTTGTCTTTACTGCGGGTATAATAAGGATAGAGAGTATTCTTTTCATTAAAATCATGGTTGTAATAGATAAAGTAGATCGGCCCGTAGGTGTCGTCGGGATAGATCTCCCGGATAACACGGCCAATACCGTTCCCATCATTCGGGTCATCTTTCTTATTAAAAGCGATCCCGTAATATCCCATGGTAAGCAGACGTCCCGATCTGGAAACATAAAAACCGACCCGTTGGTGCATAATGGCATAGAGATCTTTGGCTACATCTTCTCTTCCAGGTTTCCTATGTCCGTCCGGTACCTTGTAAGGAGGGAAAATAATATCCGGGTAGGTCCAGCTATATCCATCCTCCGAAGTCATTAACAGGGTCTGTGAGGGTGGTACATGTTCATCCACCGGATCGGAAAGATACTGGTAATAGAACTTTCCGTTCCAGTAGGCCAGCATGGACTGGTGATTATAAGTCCATCCGTCACCGTTGGCTTCAGTAGGATTCTCACGGTTGGCCCGTACCAGTTGTATGTTATGAACACCGACTACCGGTGTCAGCTGTCCGTCGTGATAAGCAGGGTTCGATAATACCTTACCCGTATAACGAACTCCTTCTTGGGCCACGGAGAGAGTTGTACTCCCGAGAGTAACCACCAGAAAGAGAAGTAGTTTAGTACCATATTTCATTGTAACGATATTCTTGTTTATTTATTATTGGTTATCCTTTGTCTGACTGAGCAGGTTATCCACCACAGAGGACGGAGCTTTGAAAATAGTTCCGTGTTTATGACCGTTGGGAATGGAAACCTCGCCGGTACGATCTGTAAAGTTAATAAAATCTGTTGTGCTTACCGCACAGTAGATCATTTCACGATACGCATCAAAAAAGATATAGTACTGATCTCCTATTTTTGCTACGGAAGGTCCCTCTACAAATGTATCGGTAAAGGGTGCGGAAGGTTCGGTGTAAGGCCCGGTATAGGAATCAGCGAAAGCGATCCTCAGATTCCGGTTAGGGCGGGTATTATCTTTTACCACCATTATATAATCTTCAGGAGCCCGTTTTACCACGATCGCATCGATCACACTGAATCCCGGGTCATAGAAGAGTTTAGTTTCCGAAATAGTCTGAAAATCTTTGGTCGTAATATAGTAAAGGCGGTGATTGTTATCTTCGTCTTCGATACCCTTTTCGAAACGTCCCGGAACACAGGAGGCCCATACGACCATAAATTCTTCTGTTTCATCGTCGTAATAGATCTCCGGAGCCCATACATTGACTGTGGTCGGCTCATGCGCCATCACTTCGATCATCTGCTGCGGGGTCCAGTGGATCAGGTCTGTGGAAGAAGAGTAACCAAATCCGAGATCACTTTTCCAGCTGGTAGTCCATACTAAGTGATAGGTTCCATCCGGTGTGCGTACCAGAGAGGGATCCCTCATGATCTGGTGCTTACCCAGGACAGGTTTCAGCCATACACCGGGAATACTATCCCACCGGATCCCATCCTCGCTGTAGAGGAAACGAAGTCCCTCATCAGCAGGTTCGTGGAAGGAGGTAAATACATAATATTCTTTTTCAGCCGTTTCGGCACTCTCCCGGGCGGGTTGTTTACAGGCAGTGAAAAACACGGATACCCCTGCTAACAACAGGAACACTAATCTATTCACGTTACTCTTCATATTTGTATCTATAGAAAATCGTAATTGTATATAGAAACAGACGTAAAAAGGGGGCAGATGTACTCAATATAAAGGTGAGTCT
>JAJPZL010000006.1 GCA_021204375.1 Bacteroides sp. | reverse complement strand
GCATGCTTTTCTGGCACGCCATAACCGGAAGGGGAGTACTTATTACCGGGAGTTCCTGGAGCTGAACCGGGGTAAGTTGGGGAGGAATAATAGCCTGAAACTGGGTGTTTCTTATAAATTACCTCCCCTGAAAGGGAGCAGTACGACGCAGTCTAAACCATCAGGTTCTTCTTCGAATGCTAAGCCTGTGGTGGGGAAAACTCTTTATGAACCGCTTTTCGGGCCTAAGCTGGCTTATGTGGAGATAAAGTCGGATGCGTTGAAAGATGCCTGTTTTTATATTGTGAGCGGGCATGGAGGGCCTGATCCGGGTGCTATCGGGAAGGTAGGGAATATCGAGTTGCATGAGGATGAGTATGCGTATGATATTGCGCTGCGGCTGGCCCGGAACCTGATGATGCAGGGGGCTAAGGTGCATATTATTATCCAGGATGCTAAGGATGGTATCCGGGACGACCGGTATCTTTCGAATAGTAAACGGGAGACTTGTATGAGGGCTGCTATTCCGCTGAATCAGGTGCAGCGGTTGAAGCAGCGGAGTGAAAAGATCAACCAGCTTTATCAGAAGGATAAGCAGAATTATAAATATTGCCGCTCTATTTTTATCCATATTGACAGCCGTAGTAAACGGCAGCAGACGGATGTTTTCTTTTATCACTCGGGTAGTGCAGGTAGCAGCCGGCTGGCTAATATGATGCGTAGTACCTTTGAGAGGAAGTACAGGCAGCATCAGCCTAATCGGGGTTTTTCGGGAACGGTAAGCCAGCGTAATTTGTATGTGCTGAAGAATACGGTGCCGGTTGGGGTATATGTGGAGTTGGGGAATATACAGAATGAGTTTGACCAGAAGCGGATCGTAATGAACTCTAACCGGCAGGCGTTGGCTAATTGGTTGTGTGAAGGGTTTATGACGGATTATAAATCCCGGTAAAGGCTCTTGATTTTTAAGATTCAGGAATAAAAAGATAGCTTTAATCTGTTTTGAACAGATTTTATCCCTGTGGATCAGATAAAATAGTTGTTTTTGTTTACCCGGTCCGGGAAAGTGGGTCAGGAGGTAATTTTAGGTTTTTTTGTTCCGGAGACGAATAGGGTTCGGAATAGGAACCGACTTATCAGATATATGCGTGTTTCACTTCTTTTTCCGGGAAGCCAGGCAATACCACGAACCTTACTGCCTGGTTACCGGGGAAAGATATTTTTTTATGGGCAGCTTTTTGCTATTTTAAAAGAGAATAAATAAGGCAAAGGACAAAGAGCGAACAACATGTTCTGGGAGAAATAACATCGGGAGAGTATCTCCCGATGAACCTGGGTACTCAGGTTTTTCAGGATTTTGCCTGGGTCCGGAATAGGATCGGAAGGATCTCTTCCGGAGTATCTACGATATAGGCAGAGGAAAATTGTTCCAGTTCGGTGCGCGTACGGAATCCCCAGGTTACTCCACAGGCGGTTACTCCGGCATTCAGGGCGGTTTGCATATCTACTCCGGAATCTCCTACATACAGAGTTTCTTCTTTTTTGATCCCGCTCTCCTGCAATATTTCTTCCACAATATGGGGATCGGGTTTGGGATTGATGTCTTCCCGTTGTCCCAGTACTTTGATAAAGGGGAATTTATTGAAGTAGTATGCTATGAGTTCCAGCGTACCCTGGTAGTACTTGTTGGAGGCTACGGCCAGCGATATGCCTTTTTCCTGAAGCGTTTTCAGGAGCTCAGGGATTCCCGGATAGGGGCTGCTTTTGTCGTGGCTGTGGGAAGCGTAATATGGGAGAAAGAGATTGCGTACTTGTTGGATATTCTCTTCGGTGCGGGCTTCTTCCGGAAGGGCGCGTTCAAAAAGCTTGTTAATGCCATTGCCTACAAAGAATTTATAGTTTTCGGTGGGGTGTACCGGAAGGTTCAGTTGGTTAAGGGCATAGTTTGTACTTTCTGCCAGGTCGGCAACCGTATTGAGCAGGGTGCCGTCCAGATCGAATATTACTAATTTGATCATGGTTCTTTCTTTTTTTACAAAGGTAGTTATTTCTGTTTTTTCTTTTCTTGTGTTTACTAACAAATGTGGGGAGGAAAAGGAAGGAAATAGCGGCTATGAAGCCGCATTCTAAAGAGTCACCGGCTGTAAAGCCGGCGACAACAAGGGAGTTGTGTAACAGACACTGTGAAGCCGGCGGGAACAGGTAAATTGATAGAAAGAAATAGAAAGAGGCAACGGAAATCTGATACCGTTGCCTCTGTTTATAATAGGGTTGTGTCGTTATTTTTTATTGGGTGATGCGGAACCAGTCTACATCGGCCCATCCGCCGTCGTTAGTTACCATGTGGGGACGGGTACAGAAGGTACCTATCTTGGCGCCGATCCATTTGCCTTCACGGGCCTGGAAGGGTTTGCCTAATTTGTTATACTTCTTTCCGTCGGTACTGTAACTGAACTCACACATAACTACCATATCGGTACCTCCTTCGCTGGCTTTGATCTTTTCACCGGTATCGCTGAATTGTACGCGCAGGTATACGGTGTTATTTTTGAGGGTTACCTGATCATTCACACTTTCTGTTCCGCCGCGGTCGGCTTTTGTACATTCGTTCTGGGAGAGGACCAGGCCTGCCTCTGTGTTCTCGAAGGATAGTAGGGCATAATTCAGACCCATTACTACCAGGCCGGTACGCTCGCCGTAATATCTTTGGTCGGGGTCGAAGGTTACTTTCATGGTGGCGGTAAAGTTGGGGGCAGGAGTTTTTTGCAGCAGCAGATTGGGTATGTCCCAGAGGCTTTTATAGTTTTCGGGTACGGGATAGGAGTAGAGTCTTACATATCCTTTGTCACCTGCATAGTATGCCCATTTTTCATTGATATTGGCGTGCCATTGCCATTGCGGGGAGAGTGTATAGCCGTCGAATTCGTCGCTCTCCTGCGGAGTGCAGATCGGATATGTTTTACCTACATTGGGTTTTTTATAAGTAAGTATCGGTTTCCCCCAGGGTTTGCCTTTTACGGGTTCTCCGATGATGGGCCAGTCGTTCTCCCATTTCATAGGTTGCAAGTGTATGATACGTCCGTATGCACCTACATCCTGGAAATGGAGGAACCAGTCTTCTCCGGTTAGGGTGTCTACCCAGGCTCCCTGGTGCGGACCATTGACCGGTGTATCTCCTTTCATCATGACGATCCTCTCTTCGTAAGGACCGTAGATGTTCTTAGAGCGGAGTACGGTCTGCCAGCCGGTTGCTACACCGCCACCGGGAGCGAACATATAGTAGTATCCGTTGCGTTTGTAGAACTTGGGTCCTTCGATGGTGGGCTGGGTAGCGTGTCCGTCGTATACAATGCGGGAATGGGTAATGGCTTTAGTAGCATCTGCACTGAGTTCGCAGATGGCAAGGATGCTTTTGAGTCCGGCACGGCTTCCGGCGTAGGCGTGTGCCATGTATACTCTGCCGTCGTCGTCCCATAGTGGGGTGGTATCGATAATACCTTTTCCGGGTTTTACCAGCACGGGTTCGCTCCACGGACCGGCCGGATCGGTTGCTTTTACCATATAGGCTCCCTGGTCGGGGTCACCCCAGAAGATATAAAATTCGCCGTTGTGGTGGCGGAAGCAGGGTGCCCATACACGGTTACCATGTTCCGGGCCTTCGTCTGTTACTGGAGGAAGCGCATAAGGAACGGCGGCTCCTATGATGGTCCAGTTCACCAGGTCTTTGGAGTGTAATATTTGCAGAGCCGGAAGGGAATTAAAACTGGAAGAGGTCATGTAGAAGTCGTCTCCTACCCGGCAGGCGTCCGGATCTGAGTAGTCTACATAGAGGACCGGATTTTTGTACGTTCCGTCTCCCTGGTCGGATACCCATACCTGGGATACGTAATTTTGCTGAGCCACTGCGGGAAGTCCCATCAGCAGGCAAGCACTTAAAGTAGCTGTCAGTTTTTTCATACGTAATAATTTTATTTTTGTAATAATAGGTCTGTTCACACATTCCTGACCGGAATTCCTGAAAAAGTATGTTTCAGTGTTTCAAACTTTTATCTTTGTCAGGAGCCTGCACAAAAATAGATAAAAAACTCTGCTCAGGGGGTATCTGAGCAGAGTTGGGTATAATTTGATCGGGTGTGTAGAAAAATTGTATCTTCTCACTATTTGATCCGGATCGTACAGGGGGGTTCGAGTTATTTTTTCAACTCCCCTATGTGTGAGAACCAGGCTTCCGGGGTTTTATAGCCGAATGTCTCTTTCATGGAGGTGAAAGTGATGTGGTATTTAAAATCGGTCTCTCCCGGAGCCTGTATCTGGTAAAGATAGTTGGGCTTGTCTTTGATCTCGCTTTTTACATAACGGCGCGGGATATAGGTACCTAAGCCTACTGTCTCTTTGGTATATTTGATGGTATCGTTCACCGGCCAGTCTATGCCCCAGCAACCGATGAGCCCTTCGTTGTCTGAGTAAGATACGGAACCCAGAATATCCTGTACTCCGGTGGCAAAGATCTCTTCTTTCAGGGGTTGTTCGAAATAGACTTCTACCTCTGCATCGCGGTGTCCGGCATAGAGTATATAACGGTTAGTCATGGTGAGTTCTGATCCCTGGTACTCCCATCCCTGTGCTTTTACATCGACTACCGTACGGATGGGACCGTAAGCGAGAATAGATTCTGTCCTCCATTTGACGGGTTCAACGTGGGTGGCTTTGCTGCCGTTCCATCCTTTGAGGGCTCCCAGCCCGCAGCTACCGCTTACACGCAATACATCGTCCCCGAATCCGCGGGCTAATTGTTCATCAGTGGGGTAGAACTGGGATTCTTTGATCTCTAATCCTTTATTGAATTTGCCATAGAGGTCTACGGTCTGTTTCTGGTCAAAGTAGATACGATAGGCTACTAGTTCGGATTCAAAGGCGGGACCGTGGTGGTGAAGCTGGTTATAGATATTGCTGGTTCCGGGTATGGTAAGGGATTGAATGGGCACGTGCTTTCCATTTTTATCGCTGATAAGCATCTCGGCAAATACCCGGGGGGTATAGTTCTTATCGCTTTTTTCGGAGGAGAGGGTTACCTTTACCTCTTTGGTAGTGTTGGCCGGCATATCGATCACAAAGGCTAATTCATCTGCCATCAGATCCATCGTCAGGTCGTCCAGCTGGGAGGGAAGTTCTGTTGTTCCGTCGTATACGGTGGCAGAGCGTACGCTGAATCCGGGACCAACCTTATTGAGACGGATGACTACCGGTACATCTTTTCTTTCTCCGTTGGAGGGATTGGTAATTTCTACTGTAATATCTTTTTTCTGGTTCTGTGCTCCGGCTACAACGTTGAGGGAGAGAACGGCTAAAACAAGTAAAGCTAATTTTTTCATGGTTTATTAAATGTTTACTGGTAGCAAAAATAGGATAAAATAGGGAGAATTCCCTATATATTCCGACATATTTCATGGAATCTTTCTCCCTAACTATCGTAAAAGGGGACGTTAACCTGTTTCGGTAACGCCCCCTTTTACAAACCATTTAACCTATGGAAGCCAGAATGGCTTCATTGCTGTGAATTAATTGATGTTTATTAAAGTTCCCTTGTTATCAATTTCCGCATAAGAGGTACCGTCTACAGTCAGGTTCTTAGAACTTCTTACTGTAAGTTGTTTACCGTCTTTGGCGTATACTTTTACGTTCTTAATACTGACACCGTCTGCCTGGCTGATCACTCCTCCTTCTTTGGCATTGGAGATCACTACGTTCTCAATGGATACATTACTGATATTCATTTCCGAAAGTCCGTTGAAGAAGATAGCACGCCTGCACTTTTACAATATACATTCGAAATATGGATATCGCGGAAGGCGGGGGTCTCTTCTGTTACGGGAGGAACAGAGGTATCTACTGCATCTTTTTCTTCGTCTGTTACTTCATCCGGAGCTTTACCACCGTAGAAGAGGTCGAAGAGCAGAGGTTCTGCCGGTATATCGATCATGCTGATATTATTGATGTAGATGCCTTCTACCACACCACCGCAGCCTCTTGTGCTTTTGAAACGGAGCCCTACATCGGTTCCCATGAATGTACAGTCGGATACATAGATGTTCTTCACACCTCCTGACATATCACTTCCTACTACAAAACCACCGTGTCCGTGCAGTACGGTATTGTTCTTCACAATTACGTTCTAGTAGGGTTCACCTCTTCTGCGTCCGTCCTCATTCTTTCCGGATTTGATACAGATAGCGTCGTCACCGGTGTCGAACAGACAGTTCACGATCAGTGCATAGTTGCAGGATTCGAGGTCGAGGGCGTCCCCGTTCTGGGAGTACCAGGGATTGAATACCTTTACATCATTGAGTGTAATGTGCTCACAGGAGAGGGGGTGGATACACCAGCTGGGAGAGTTTTTGAAGGTAACACCTTCAAGCAGAACTTTTTTACTCTTTACAATACTTACTAATACCGGACGCAACCAGGTACGGATGCTGTTCCACTCTTCGTTGGTCTCAATGCCTGTTGGTACGTTGAAATCAATACTGGCCATAGCTCCTTTGTAGGCACCTTCATTGGGGTACCACATCTTACCGGCTTCGTCTACCACACCACCTGATTTTACCAGTTTGCTCCACTGTGAAGCTGTCAGTTTATCTTTTTTTACCTGTCTCCAGTTATCGCCTGCACTATCAAAAGTTCCGTATCCGGTAATGGCAATGTTTTCTGCCTCTTTGGCATAAATAGGGGCCTGACAGCGGCGGGTTTCAAGATCTTCGAAAGAGGTTTCTATAATAGGATATGCTGTATGATCGTCTGTGAAGAGTACCAGAGCATTCTTTTCTGTGTATAGGTTCACGTTGCTAAGTAATTCAATAGGGCCGGTAAGCCAGAGTCCTGTAGGGATCACTACTTTACCTCCTCCATTCTGATTTACCTTTTTTATGGCGTCGTTGATCGTTTTGGTATTGAGTGTAACACCATCTGCCACTACTCCGAAATCCTTGATATTTACCTCGTACGCAGGAAAGGAGGGTTGTTCTACCCGGGGTATATCAAAGGGAAGATCGCTGTAAATACTCTCGTCAATGGCTTTGGTATTGTCATCGCACTTGTTATTACAACAAGAGGTAAAAGAGAGGAGGCAAACTGCTCCGAGTAGCAAAAAACGTTCTGGATAGATTCTTCATTATTGAATGTGATTTCTATAGTT
>JAJPZL010000115.1 GCA_021204375.1 Bacteroides sp. | reverse complement strand
TCATACAATATGTACATACATATAGAACGGTATGTATGAATTTACTTTTTAACAGTTCCCCACATATACAAAGGATAGTTATCGATAACATATCATACGGCTTACTACGAAAAATTAGTGGCAATTAATGTAAAACCTATCATTTAATCTTTTTATACCATGAGAAAACTCATTTGTATTTCTATTTTCCTGCTGGGATTTCTGGGTGTTTCCAAAGCACAGGAAATTACCGGTAGAGTATTTGAGAAAGAGACTACGGAACCTTTAATAGGAGTGACCGTAGTTATAGAAAATACCACTATTGGTGCTATTACAGACTTAACCGGAGCCTATTCGATCACGGCCCGGGAGGGTCAGACACTGGTTTTTTCCTACCTGGGAATGGAGACTTAAAAGGTCAGTGTCGGGAATAATAAGATGATCGATGTCTATTTATCGAACAATCTTTATATACTGGAAGAGACGGTTGTGGTCGGGTATGGAACGATGCGGAGAAAAGATGTGACTGGTGCTATCTCCTCCATTAAAGGCGAAGAGATAGAACTAACCACCTCTGCCAACGTGCTGGAAGGGATAGCCGGTAAACTACCCGGGGTACAGATTATCCAGAACTCAGGTACTCCGGGAGGGGATGTAACCGTACGGATAAGAGGGATCGGTACCATTAATGATGCAGATCCTCTCTATGTAGTAGATGGAATTCCGGTGAACAGTGGGATCTGGTTTCTCAACCCGAACGACATTCAAAGCATTGATGTACTAAAAGATGCCTCTGCCACAGCGATCTACGGTTCCCGGGGAGCCAATGGTGTAGTAATGGTCACTACCAAAAAAGGAACCCGGGGAAAAACCCAGGTCTCTTTGGATTACAGTTATGGTTTCCAGAGTGTAGCCAGGAAATATAACATGCTGGATGCCTCACAGTATGCGGTCCTACATAATGAAATGAGAAGCAATGCAGCCTATGATCTAAATCCGGACTTCGCAAATCCGCAATTGCTAGGAAAAGGAATCAACTGGCTGAATGAAATATTCAGGACAGCTCCTGTACAGAAAGCTTAGGTAAATATTTCGGGAGGTATCTATTTTTTTCAAAGACGGACGCACCGTACCGGATGTACTGCAAAGCAGTTTTGAATTTCCGGATAAGAACCTAATGCTTCTTTATAGTGCTACCCTGGCAAGTACCCGGGACCGGGGCAAGGTAATTATGGGGCACGACGCTTCCATGGAGGTAGGAGAAACGCTGGTGGTCAAAGTAGACCGGGACTCTACCCGCTACCGGGAGAAGATAGAGCAGGGAATTATTAAACCCGATGTTCCCTTTTATACCTATGTACCGGGTAAGAACAATGTAGACGCAGTGACCTCGGCTACAGAACTTTATTTTGCACAACGGGGGTTACTCTACTCCTACCTGGGCGGAAAACGATACGATACTACCTTTCTGCATGTACGGGAGTGGCTGGAGTGTATCCGGAACCGGAACCTCCAACTCTCCTGCGGTATAGAGGCTGCTTTTGAGGAGGCCATGACTGCCCACATGGGTACCCGGGCTTATTTAGAGGGCCGGACTATGTACTGGAATAAAGAGAAAGAGGAGATTGTACGGGGAGAATTCTCCTGATAAATGAACCGGAATATAAGAATCTATTCACCTGAAAACAAAAGAAAATATGTCATCAAAAATGTCCAGAAGGAAGTTCCTTTCTACAGGAGCGAAAGCGGCCGTTGCACTGACCGTTGTTCCCGGTACGGTACTGGGTAAAAAGTTTGGGTATGTAGCCCCGAGTGATAAACTGAATATATTGGGGATCGGTGTCGGCGGACGCAGAGCCGGTGCATTGAACGGTATGCAGAGCGAGAACATCATCGGGCTGGCAGATATAGACTGGAAGTACAGCGCCCAGACTTTCAGTAAATATCCGAATGCCAAACGTTATTACGACTACCGGAAGATGTTTGACGAGCTGGGTAAATCGGCCGATGCGGTGATGATCGCTACAGCAGACCATACGCACGCTATTATAGCCGCGGAGGCTATGACCCTGGGGAAACATGTCTATTGCGAAAAACCTCTTACTCACTCTGTATATGAATCCTGTTTGCTGACCCGCCTGGCAGATAAACACAAGATAGCGACCCAGATGGGGAATCAGGGGGCTTCGGGAGAGGGAGTACAGAAAGTGTGCGAATGGATATGGAACGGAGAGATTGGAGAAGTAACCCGTGTGGAAGCTTTTACCGACCGACCGATCTGGCCCCAGGGATTGAACCGTCCGAAAAAGGGAGAACGTCCACCCCGGACACTCGATTGAGATTCCTTCCTGGGTCCGGCCCGATACCGTGATTATAACTCTATTTATACTCCCTGGAACTGGCGTGGCTGGTGGGATTTTGGTACAGGTGCCCTCGGGGATATGGCCTGCCACATTCTGCATCCGGTATTTAAAGGATTGAAACTGGGATATCCGACGAAGGTCCAGGGAAGCTCTACCCTCCTGCTGACCGATTGTGCTCCCAATGCACAGATGGTGAAATTCACCTTCCCGGCCCGGGATAATATGCCGAGAGTGGCCATGCCGGAAGTAGAGGTAACCTGGTACGACGGAGGATTGATGCCGATGCGCCCTGTCGGGCTTCCTGCCGGTAAAAGCCTGAATGTAGACGGTGGAGGAGTTATTTTCCACGGAACCAAAGATACGCTGATCTGTGGTTGTTACGGGGTTAGCCCTTATCTGCTTTCCGGCCGTGTACCCAATGCTCCGAAAGTACTCCGGGAGGTTACCACTTCGCACGAGATGGATTGGGTGCGTGCCTGCAAGGAAGATGCATCTGACCAGGTAGAAACAGCCTCTCCTTTCAGTGAAGCAGGGCCTTTTAATGAGATGGTGGCTATGAGAGTACTGGCTGTCCGTCTGCAGGGATTGAACCAGGAGTTACACTGGGACGGCAATAAAATGGAGTTTACCAACATTACTCCGGATGCAACTATCCGCACAGTGATCAGGGATGGATTTACCATTAAGGATGGGCATCCCTCTTTCAATAAAACCGTCACCGACCCGGTAAATGCCCGGGAGTTTGCGGCTGAGATGATCAGCCACACCTACTGCGATGGCTGGAAATTGCCCGATATGCCCCGGTAAAAAAGAAGGAAAAATTAACTCATAAAAAATAAAAACATGAAACGTATTAATTATTTAGTTGCATCCCTGCTTTTTACCGCCGTTCTCACCGGATGTGGCGGTGCAACCGGAAAGAAAGCAGATGAAAAACAAACAGGTCCTCAACACATTGTTCTTGAAAATCCACAGGTTGATCTTTCGGAGTTTACCGTTAATAAAGACGGATACATCGTTCTGTTTGACGGCAACACGCTGAAAGGATGGAGAGACTATGGAAAGAATTATGTTCCCTCCCGCTGGATAGTCGAGAATGGCCTGATGAAATTCAATGGCTCCGGCGGTGGTGAGGCACAGGACCAGGAAGGAGGAGATCTCATCTTTTCTCATACCTTTAAGAACTTTGAACTGGAGGTAGAGTGGAAAATATCCAAAGGAGGTAACTCGGGTATCTTTTACCTGGCCCGAGAGGTGGAAAGTGTAGACCCGAAAACAGGAAATACCCGGTTGGAGCCGATCTACATCTCTGCTCCGGAAGCACAGATCTTAGATAATGAGAACCATATCGATGCCAAAATGGGTAAGGATAACAACCGGCAATCCTCTTCGCTGTATGACATGATACCGGCGGTTCTGCAGAATGCAAATCCTTACGGTGAATGGAACACAACCACTATTACTGTATTTAAAGGGACTGTACTGCACGGACAGAACGGAGAAAATGTACTGGAGTATCACCTCTGGACCCCGCAATGGACAGAGATGTTGCAGGCCAGTAAGTTCAGTGAAGATAAATGGCCGCTGGCTTTTGAATTACTGAATAATTGTGGTGGCCCCGACCGGAAAGGTTACATCGGTTTACAAGATCACGGGGACGACGTATGGTTCCGCACCATCCGTATTAAGCTACTCGATTAATTATTCTAAAAACAACCGGTATGACAAGCTTACTTTTTTTTTAGGAAACTTCGGCGGAGCCGAGGTGCTGATCATTGCCATCATGATCTTGTTGCTCTTCGGTGGTAAAAAGATACCCGAACTGATGAAAGGCCTGGGCAAATGGATCAAGAGCTTTAAACAGAGCATGAATGAGATCGAAGAAGATATTATGAGAGACGACAACAAATTATGACTCACACATTGATATAGATTCAATTTTTAGTTGCTGTTATCACTGCGACCGCCGGTTGAGTAGTTCACAACCGGCGGTTCTTTAAAGAATAGTTTCATTATCTTCTTAAAATTTCCTATGAAAACGACCACACAAGACCTCACCTTCTGGGATCATCTGGAAGAGTTTCGCTGGACGCTGGTCCGCTCTACCATAACTTTGCTGATCTTTACCATTCTCGGGTTTATTGTTATGCCTTATATCTATGATAAACTGATCATGGGTCCCACCTCGGCAGACTTTTTCCTGTACAGAGGTTTGGCGGATATTACTGCCCGGATAGGATGGCTGCCTGATTTTGCCGGAGGAGATTTCCGGATACAGATCATCAATATACAGCTGGCTTCCCAATTTTTCCGGCACATCACCACCTCTTTTTACCTGGCGGTTATCCTTACTTTTCCCTACCTGGTATTTGAAGTGTAGCGGTTTATCCGGCCCGCTCTCTACAGGAATGAGAAAAAGAGTATCCGGAATGTGTTTTGTTTCGGGACCGTGATGTTCTTCGCAGGTTGTGCAGTTGGGTATATACTGGTATTCCCCATGACTTTCCACTTTCTGGCCACTTACCAGATCAGCGGCTCCATACAGAACCAGATCTCCTTAGACTCTTATATGGATAACTTCCTGATGATGATCTTTGTGATGGACGTTGTCTTTGAACTTCCCCTGCTGGCGTGGATACTCTCCAAAACAGGATTAATTAACCGGAAATTTTTCATAACTTACCGCCGGCATGCTATTATTACCTTGCTGGTACTGGCGGCTTTTATCACCCCTTCGGGAGACCCGTTTGCGTTGGCAGTGGTCTTTTTCCCGCTCTATTTTCTGTTTGAATTGAGTTGTTTTATGGTCAGACCGGAGGAAGAAATAATACTCACTAAGGGTAAAGAACCTTTTTATCGACTTTTAAATAAATGAAACCTATCAAACACATGAAGATCCATTATCTGTTCCTTACTGTTTTTCTTTTTAGTGCATCTCATCCGGTAGCTGCCCAATGGCAACCCGCCGGTGATAAAATTAAAACTGAATGGGCCTATCAGGTCGATCCTGAAAATGTACTCCCCGAATATCCCCGTCCTGTGATGGAACGGGCATCCTGGAAAAACCTGAATGGACTCTGGGAATATGCGATCCTGCTGCCGGAAAAAGCGAACCACCAGTGTTCGATGGAGAAATACTGGTACCCTTTCCGGTAGAATCCAGTCTATCCGGCGTACAGAAAAGATTAGAGAAAGAGAATGAACTATGGTACAAACGTACCTTTACCATCCCTTCCGGATGGAACCATAAAACCATTCTTCTCCATTTCGGAGCAGTAGACTGGAAAGCGGAAGTTTTCCTGAATGATATAAAGATCGGTACCAATACGGGAGGATATACGCCTTTCTCTTTTGATATTACTCCTTACCTGAAACCGGGTGAACAAAAGTTGGTGGTAAAGGTATGGGATCCTACCGATGAAAGCTATATTCCCCGTGGAAAGCAGGTTAAGAACCCAAACGGCATCTGGTACACCCCGGTATCGGGTATCTGGCAGACCGTATGGTTAGAGCCGGTTCATAAAAGCTATACCTCTTCTGTAAAAACCGTTCCGGATATTGACAAAGGGGTACTACAGGTGAATGTAAGCACGGAGAATACTACTTCCGGTAGCCTGATTCAGGCAGAACTGAAAGAAGGAAATAAGGTGATCGCTACGGCAAAGAGTGTAGCGGGTGAATCGTTAGAGTTCCATGTTCCGGAGGCAAAATTATGGTCGCCCGACTCTCCTTTCCTCTACGATCTGACTGTTTCTTTGCAGGAAAAAGGGAAAACCATCGATAAAGTGAGCAGCTATGCAGCCATGCGTAAAGTATCTACCCGGAGAGATTACAACGGCATTGTACGCCTGCAACTCAATAACCAGGATTGTTTCCACTTTGGCCCTCTGGACCAGGGATGGTTCCCCGACGGACTCTATACCGCACCGACAGACGAGGCACTGATATATGATATCAGGAAGACCAAAGATCTTGGTTATAATATGATCCGTAAGCATGTAAAGGTGGAACCGGCCCGGTGGTACACCCATTGCGACCGGCTAGGTATACTGGTATGGCAGGATATGCCTAACGGCGACCGTAGCCCACACTGGGAACAACACCGGTATTTTGATGGTAAAGAGCAGATACGTTCTGCCGTATCGGAAGAGAACTACCGCAAAGAGTGGAAAGAGATCCTGGATTATCTGACTCCTTATCCCTGCATTGCAGTTTGGGTATCCTTTAATGAAGCCTGGGGACAGTTTAAAACAGTAGAAATAACAGAGTGGACTAAAAATTACGATCCTTCCCGGTTGGTAAATCCGGCCAGTGGTGGTAACCATTACCAAACCGGAGATATACTTGACTTTCACCACTACCCCAACCCACGGATGCGTATGTATGAGCATGAACGGGCTACCGTACTGGGCGAATACGGAGGTATAGGCTTACCCCTGAAAGATCATCTGTGGCAAACCGACAGGAACTGGGGCTATGTACAGTTTAAAAATGCGAAAGAGGTAACAGACGAGTATATAAAATACGGAGAAGAGCTGTTGAGCCTGATAGAGCGTGGGATCTCTGCTGCGGTATATACACAGACAACCGATGTAGAAGGCGAAGTGAACGGGTTGATAACATACGACTGCAAAGTGATCAAGGTAGAAGAAGATCGGGTTAAAAAGATCAACAAAAAGATCTGCCGTTCGCTGGATTCACAATAATACCCCAAACCTCTATAAAAAACAAATTCATTCTGTGCTTCCCCGGTATGGCTTTCACACCCCATACCGGGGATATTTTTATAATTGCACATAAAAAATGCTTTTTTTATTTCCCATGCAGTAAAAGCA
>JAJPZL010000058.1 GCA_021204375.1 Bacteroides sp. | reverse complement strand
CCTTTAACACTACTGATCGTTTATTTTGATCTGTCTGTTAACAAAATGCTCATTTGTGGCATCAGTTTAGTGATTTTTGCTAAATTATTTTTGTTTTATAAATGGGTTAAGTTTTTTTTCGACAGAATTTATGGCATTTCTCTTTTAATTGTGTACTTTTGTGCCCTTGAAATCGTGCCCTGTTTCATCTTGTATCAGTGTATGGTTCAGATTAATTACATGTTGGAAATAAAAATTTAGGACGTTGAAAATTAAGAAAGTACTTGTGTCGCAGCCTAAGCCTGCGTCAGAAAAGTCGCCTTATTACGACATTGCACAGAAATACGGTGTAAAGATAGATTTTCGCCCTTTCATCAAAGTTGTAAGTGTCTCTGCTAAAGAGTTCAGACAACAGAAAGTATCTATTCTGGATCATACTGCCGTTCTTTTCACCTCCCGTCATGCCATCGACCACTTTTTTACATTGTGTACAGAATTGCGGGTAACAGTGCCGGATACCATGAAATACTTTTGTCTGTCGGAAGCGATTGCTCTTTATATTCAGAAATATGTTCAGTACCGGAAACGGAAGATATTCTTCGGTAAGAACGGTAAAATAGAGGATTTGCTTCCCTCAATCCTGAAACACAGTAGTGAGAAGTATTTTGTACCCATGTCTGATGTGTATAATGACAACATAAAGAATCTGCTGGATAAGCATAAAATTGCTCATACCGAGGCAGTGATGTATCGTACGGTAAGTGCGGATTTCAGCAAAGATGAGGATTTTGATTACGATATGCTGGTGTTCTTTACTCCTTCGGGGATCAATTCATTGATGAAGAATTTCCCGGACTTTAAACAGAACGATATTAAGATCGGCTGCTTTGGCCCTCAGACGGCAAAAGCGGTTCGGGATGCAGGTTTAAGGCTGGACCTGGAAGCTCCCACCGCAGCAGCCCCCTCTATTACAGCTGCATTGGATATGTTTATTAAGGAGAACAATAAGTAAACAGGGATATTCTGACGCGGTAAGCGTTTTATATATAAGATCGGAGGTTTTGTGTCCGGAAATTATTTTCTTTGTGACTGAAAACCTCCGGTTTTTTGATTTTATAGATGAAGACAACTCAATATACTTTTTCCAAAGAGGAAAGGCTCTGTAGTAAACGGACCATAGAAACTCTTTTTGATGGGGGTGCCCGCTCTTTTTCTATGTTTCCTTTGCGGGTTGTCTATCTCCCTGTGGCAGATACCGGTAAACTACCGGGAGCCTCCGTATTGATCACTGTTTCCAAAAAGCGTTTTAAACGGGCCGTGAAACGGAACCGGATAAAAAGGCAGATCCGGGAGGCTTACCGGTTGAACAAAAGTTCTTTGAACAGGGTTCTGAAAGAGAAAGGTATCTATCTGCCTATTGCTTTTATCTATTTAGGAAATGAGGTTCCCTGCTGGCAGGAGATAGAAGAAAAAGTACGCATCTCCTTATTACGTATAGAAGAGAAGTTTTTATGAAAAAAATAATTTCCCGGATCGTGTTACTCCCTGTTCACTTTTACAGGGTTTTTATCTCACCCCACCTGAGACCCTCGTGCCGTTTTACTCCTACCTGCTCCCAATATGCTATTGAGGCTGTGCATAAACACGGACCTTTTAAAGGCTTTTACCTGACAGTAAGAAGGATTCTTCGTTGTCATCCCTGGGGAGGTTCCGGTTATGATCCTGTACCCTGATGGATCCTGTGCTTAATATTCATACCCATTCGGATGCTGTCTACTCCTATGCAGTCATACGGAGCGTTTCTCCGACCGTTTTTGATCCCTCCTGTAAAGGCTGGTTCTCTGTCGGGATCCACCCCTGGTACATCAGGGATAATTATCAGGAAGAATTAACCATTCTGGAACAGCTTGTGTCCTTTCCTCAGGTACTGGCGGTAGGAGAGGCAGGTTACGATAAATTTTCTGCGGTAATGCCTGAACTCCAGGAACTGGTTTTCCGCCGGCAGATAGAGTTGGCGGAGAAACTGCATAAACCCATGGTGATCCATTCGGTAGGGGGTACTGAACTGTTGCTGAGACTCAAGAAGAATATCCAGCCTCAAATGCCCTGGATCGTTCATGGTTTCCGGGGTAAAAGTCATTTGGCCAGGCAATTGTTAAACCACGGTCTCTACCTCTCTGTAGGAGAATATTACAATCCTGAAGCCCTGAGAACGATCCCTTTGGAAAAGCTTTTTCTGGAAAGCGATGAAAGTGATGTGGATATTTATACCCTCTGTCAAAAGGTCGCTGCTGATTTACAGATAGATCCCGGCACCCTGGAAGCCTATATCCGGCAAAATACCGAAAAGCTCTTTTTTAGTGGGTAAGAGTTGGTTGTTCGGATAAAGAGTCGTACTTTTGCCGCTGTAACTTAAAATATTAAATGTAATAAGATCATTCGATGAATTTTGTAGAAGAGCTTACATGGAGAGGTATGATCCATGATATCATGCCGGGAGCAGAGGAGCAACTGAATAAAGAGATGACGACCGGCTACCTGGGTATTGACCCTACGGCTGACTCGCTTCATATCGGTCACCTGGTAGGAGTGATGATACTGAAACATTTCCAGGCAAGCGGACACAAACCTCTTTTCCTGGTAGGGGGTGCTACAGGAATGATAGGCGACCCATCAGGAAAATCCCTCGAACGCAACCTGCTGGACGAAACTACTCTTCGTCATAATCAGGAAGCTATCCGTAACCAGTTGCGTAAGATGGTTGATTTTGATTCCGATTTACCCAATGCCGCCGAGTTAGTCAATAACTACGACTGGATGAAGGATATCACTTTCCTGGAGTTCAGCCGTGAAGTAGGGAAACTGATCACGGTAAACTATATGATGTCCAAAGACTCCGTAAAAAAACGTTTTAGTGGTGAGGGCGAAGGTATGTCTTTTACAGAATTCACCTATCAACTTATCCAGGGATACGACTTCCTGACACTTTTCCAGACTAAGAATTGTAAAATACAGCTGGGTGGTTCCGACCAGTGGGGGAATATTGCTACCGGGACCGAACTGATCCGTCGTAAACTGGGTCAGGAAGCCTGGGGATTAACCTGTCCCCTCATCAAGAAAGCAGACGGTGTGAAATTTGGAAAAACCGAGTCGGAAAATGTCTGGTTGGATGCCCGTTATACTTCTCCCTATAAATTCTATCAGTTCTGGCTCAATGTAAGTGATGAAGATGCCGAATCTTATATCAAGATATTTACTATGCTCGATAAAGCTACTATCGACGGACTGATCGAAGAGCACAAGACCGCTCCTCATTTAAGAACACTCCAGAAGGCTCTTGCTAAAGAGGTAACTATTATGGTCCATTCGGAAGAAGATTACAATACGGCTGTGGAGGCCTCTAATATTCTCTTTGGGAATGCTACTTCGGATGTATTGAAAAAGCTGGATGAAGATACCTTGCTGGCGGTCTTTGAAGGAGTACCTCAGTATGAAGTATCGCGGGAACTACTGGCTACCGGTATAAAAGCGGTAGACCTGTTGACCGAACAGGCTGCCGTATTTCCTTCCAAAGGAGAGATGCGTAAGCTCGTACAGGGAGGAGGGATCTCCCTGAACAAAGAAAAATTAGCTACTTTCGATCAGGAGCTCGGCATGAACGATCTGCTGAATTATAAATACTTATTAGTTCAACGCGGAAAGAAGAACTACTATCTGGTACTTGTAAAGTAAACCGGAGGAAAAACTTGCACGAAAACTTGCACAGTTTAATCGGTTGTACTATCTTTGCATCGCTTTTGGAAGAAAGCTTTGATTGTCTCATGGTGTAATGGTAGCACAACAGTTTTTGGTTCTGTTTGTCTAAGTTCGAATCTTGGTGGGACAACCTGAAAGATCGCCTGTTTCTTTCCAGAAACAGGCGATCTTTTTTATACCCCTTGTGGTACTGTGCAAAAATAGTACGCTTTTTAGGTAAAAACCGATAAAAGAACGTATTATACGGGAGATATGTACAAAAAGACATCCTAATTAATGGTACATTCCTATCCGGAAACCAATTATTTTTTTAACTTTGTGCTGGAATGAAATTTAGTAACTACCAAATAAACTTTAGAAACGCATGAAAACAAATTATGAAATTCGTTACGCGGCACATCCGCAGGATGCCAAAAGCTACGACACGGCCCGGATCCGCAAAGACTTTCTGATCGAGAAGGTATTTACGCCCGATGAGGTGAATATGGTTTATTCCATGTACGACCGTATGGTAGTGGGAGGAGTCATGCCCGTTAATGAGACCTTGAATCTGGAAACGATCGACCCGCTTAAAGCACCCTATTTCCTGACACGTCGCGAAATGGGTATGTTCAATGTCGGAGGTCCCGGTGTGGTTAAAGCCGGAGATGCGGAATTTGAACTCAATTACAAAGAGGCTCTTTACTTAGGCTCCGGAGACCGTGAAATAACTTTCCGTAGCCTTGACCCTGCCAACCCTGCTAAATTTTATTTTAACTCGTTGACCGCTCATCGTAACTATCCCGATAAGAAGATCACCAAAGAGGATGCAATTGTTGCGAAAATAGGTTCACTCGAAGGATCGAACCACCGTAATATCAATAAAATGATCGTAAACCAGGTATTGCCCACCTGCCAGATACAGATGGGAATGACCGAACTTGCTCCGGGCAGTGTATGGAACACCATGCCGGCACATGTACATTCACGCCGTATGGAAGCCTATTTCTACTTTGAAGTACCCGAAGACCAGGCCGTATGCCACTTTATGGGCGAAGTAGATGAAACACGCCATATCTGGATGAAAGGTGATCAGGCAGTCCTTTCTCCCGAATGGTCTATCCATTCCGCTACCGCAACTCATAACTATACTTTTATCTGGGGTATGGGAGGTGAGAACCTGGATTATGGTGATCAGGACTTCTCTCTCATTACAGATCTTAAGTAACAACCGGAACTATACCGGGTACGAACATACATATAACAACTAATAATATTAATTGCCTGGTCTTCCTGCTATCAGAGGAAGAGAGGCCGAATTTTTAAATTATGGTAAATTTTTCACTCGAAGGAAAAATTGCATTGGTTACAGGTGCATCGTATGGTATCGGTTTTGCAATCGCATCCGGATTGGCTGAAGCTGGTGCTAAAATTGTTTTCAATGATATTAACCAGGAGCTGGTTGATAAAGGGGTTGCTGCTTATAAAGAGGCAGGTATTGATGCCAACGGTTATGTTTGCGACGTGACCAACGAAGAACAGGTAAATTCCCTGGTGGCTCAGATTGAAAAAGAGGTGGGTTCCGTGGATATTCTGATAAACAATGCCGGAATTATCAAACGCATCCCTATGCATGAAATGAGTGTAGTCGAATTCCGTCAGGTGATCGATATTGACCTGAACGGGCCTTTTATCGTTTCTAAAGCGGTAATTCCCGGCATGATGAAAAAAGGCCACGGAAAGATCATCAACATCTGTTCTATGATGAGCGAACTGGGACGCGAAACCGTTTCTGCCTATGCTGCTGCCAAAGGAGGTTTGAAAATGCTGACTAAGAACATTGCTTCGGAATATGGTGAATACAATATCCAATGTAATGGTATCGGTCCGGGTTATATTGCTACTCCCCAGACTGCGCCGTTGAGAGAAATCCAGCCCGATGGTTCCAGACATCCTTTTGATTCCTTTATCATTGCCAAAACACCCGCTGCCCGTTGGGGAGATCCGGAAGACCTGGTAGGTCCTGCCGTATTCCTGGCTTCGGAGGCTTCTAACTTTGTAAATGGTCATATCCTCTATGTAGATGGAGGTATCCTGGCTTATATCGGAAAACAACCGAAGTAAAATACAGCATAAGAGCCGGTTGACGGGAGCCCTCTTCCGGATAACCGGCTCTTTCTATTTAAAAACCACTGAATAAACGGTTTAAAGCATATGAAAAAGATATTTTTATGGGTAGCTACTGCGCTCTTTGCATTCTCGTGTAGCGAAGAACCTGTGGCTACTGTAGTAGTAAAGAATCCAACCTCCCTGAACCGTAATGATGAGGTTGTGGAAGTGGCAATGAGTGATATTGCTACTAAACTTAAGTTAAACGGTACTGAAAAACTGGTAGTGCTTAACGAGAATGGTAAACAGGTTGCTTATCAGATCACACACGATCAGAAACTGATCTTCCCGGCACATGTATCCGCTAATGGAACAGCTACATATACCATTCAGCCCGGTACTCCCGATGAGTTTAAAACACGTGCTTACGGACGCCGGTATCCGGAACGGGTAGACGATATTGCCTGGGAAAACGATAAAGTGGCCTTCCGTACTTATGGTCCTGCCTTACAGGCGACAGGCGAAATGGCATTCGGGTATGATGTATGGACTAAATCAGTTCCTGATATGGTAGTGGAAGAGCGCTATGCAACTGAGCTTAACCCGGAAACACTGGCCCGTATTGATAGCCTGAAAAAGACCAATCCGGTAGCTGCTGCCGAACTCCGCCACTCTACTTCCTACCATGTAGACCACGGTAACGGATTGGATTGCTATAAAGTAGGTCCTACATTGGGCGAAGGAACGGCTGCTCTTTATATTGATGATGAGATTATCTATCCTTACTGTTATGTAACTGAAAACATCCTCGATAACGGGCCGCTTCGTTTCAAAGTGGAACTTACTTACAATCCCCTTACTGTAAGAGGAGAAGAGAATGTAGTAGAAACCCGTGTGATCACACTGGATGCCGGTTCTCACATGAACAAAACAGTGGTTTCTTATACCAACACTCCGGCGGATGCTCAGGTAGTGACCGGTATTGTACTGCATGAGCCAGAAGATGAAATAGAAGTTGTTGCCGATGCTACAGCCGGATATATGACGTATGTCGACCCAACCGAGACTCCTGATATTGATAACGGTAAGATCTACGTGGGTGCTGCTTTCCCGGCTCCGGTTAAAGAAGTGAAACCTGTCATGTTTGGGGAGGAAGAAGCAAAAGACAGAGTGGGTGCTAACGGACATTTGTTAGCTATCAGTGAGTATGTTCCCGGCAGCGAATATGTATATTACTGGGGCTCCGGATGGAGCAAACATATTTTTAATAATTCTCAACAGTGGAACAACTATGCCCGTGATTTCGCTGTAAAAGTTCAGAATCCGCTTACGGTTACTGTAAAATAAGAGATTCTATACAC
>JAJPZL010000012.1 GCA_021204375.1 Bacteroides sp. | reverse complement strand
TTGCTATACTTAGAGGCAGAAGAACGCCATATAAGTATAAACGTAAAATAGATACAATGAAAAACAAAATTTTAATCAGTTGTTTGCTACTACTGGTTTGCTGCGTGCCATCCCTGTGGGCAGCATCCAAAGGAATGAAAAAAAAGTAGTGGATAATGCACTCGACTTTTCAGTCAGACAATCCATGTCCATGTTCAATGAGATGAAACCTTAGAAAGGGATATTGCCCCGGTCGGCCAAAGATGGTGAAATGATCACCTGCAAATCTGCCTGGTGGACAAGTGGTTTTTACCCCGGTACACTCTGGTATTGTTATGAGTACACCCATGATCCGGAGATAAGAGCGGCTGCCGAAGAGATGAGCTCCCGGGTAGAAGAACAAAAATATAACACCAGCAACCATGATGTCGGTTTTATGATCAACTGCAGCTTTAGAAATGGATATCGTCTTACCCATAACGAAACTTACCGGGAGATCATAGAAACGGCTGCAAAGTCTCTATCCACCCGTTTCCACCAGGTAACAGGATGTACCCGCTCCTGGAATAATAAAAAATGGCAATTCTCCGTGATCATTGATAACATGATGAACCTGGAGTTGCTTACGGTGGCTTCTTCCCTGACGGGCGATAACTCTTACTACAACAAAGTAAAGTCGCATGCAGACCGTACCCTGATCCATCATTACCGTCCCGACGGTAGCTCCTACCATGTAGTAAGCTACGATACCATTAACGGCAATGTACTGAATCAGGTTACCCATCAGGGGGTGCATGACGAATCTGCCTGGTCATGCGGACAAGCCTGGGGTTTGTACGGTTTCACCATGATGTATCGCCAAACCGGGAAAAAAGAGTATCTGAATCATGCTATCAAGATCGGTACATACCTGATGAATCACCTGCGCCTGCCTAAAGATAAAATTCCTTACTGGGACTTTGATGCTCCGGGTATTCCAAACGAGGGCCGGGATGCTTCTGCCGGAGCCATCATGGCCTCTGCATATGTAGAACTAAGTACGTATGTATCCGGCGAACTGGGTAAACAATTCCTCACTATCAGCGAACAGCAGATCCGGTCACTGGCTTCCCCGGCATACCGGGCCAGGAAAGTGGGCGACAATAACCACTTCATTCTGCAACACAGTACAGGCTTTGTAGCCAAGCAATACGAAATCGATGCCCCCCTTACCTATGCTGATTATTATTTCGTAGAAGCCCTGATCCGTTATAAGAATCTGCTGGAAGGCCGCCCCGTTGTAGAAGCCATTACCGCCTTCTCCGAAAAGGAAGATCGTTCTGCCTGGCTAAGCGCTCTCCACCGCATTTCTTATCCCCCGCTAAACAATATGGCCAAAGGCGAACTGCGGAAGAATATGCCGGTAGAATCCATTGCAGAGGATATGCAGAAAAGAAGAGAAGTTACCCATCTCGAAGCCTTAGGACGCCTCGTTACCGGTATCTCCCCCTGGCTGGAGCTGGGACCTGATGATACCATCGAAGGCAGACTACGTGCAAAGTACATTGATCTGACCCTGAAATCCATAACAAACGCAGTAGACCCTGCCTCGCCCGATTACCTGAATTTCAATAAAGGACGCCAGCCACTGGTAGATGCAGCTTTTTTAGCACACGGTTTATTAAGGGCACCTACGCAATTGTGGAGTAAATTAGATAAACTCACCCAGGAGCGGGTTATTAAAGAACTTCAATCCTCCCGGGTTATCCAGCCCTCTGAAACAAACTGGCTCTTTTTCGCAGCCATGGTTGAAGCTGCCCTGAAAGAGTTCAGTGGCCAGTGGGAGTCCGACTGCGTCAGGTATGCCTGTGACCGTTTTACCGGGTGGTATAAAGGCGATGGCTGGTATGGCGATGGGCCGGAGTTCCATCTGGACTATTACAATAGCTTCGTCATTCACCCGATGATGATCGAAGTATTGGAGATCATGAAAAAACACGGACTGGAAAGCTCCATACCCTACGATCTTGAACTCGAACGATATGCACGCTACGCCGAACAGCAGGAAAGACTGATCTCTCCCGAAGGAACCTATCCCATAGTAGGCCGGTCGTTGGCATACCGTTTCGGCGCCTTCCACGCCTTGTCCGACGTAGCCTACAGGGAGGCCCTTCCGGATAGAGTAAGCCCCGCACAGGTAAGATGCGCACTCACTGCTGTTATAGGTCGGCAGATCGGTGCTCCCGGAACATTCAATCCCGAAGGTTGGCTTAGAGTAGGCTTTGCCTGGTATCAGCCTCATATCGGAGAAGGTTATATATCTACCGGTAGCCTATACTTGTACTCAGCGGTTTTCGTGGCTCTCGGACTACCCAAAACCCATGAACTCTGGTCATCTCCCGTTGCAGACTGGACCTACAAAAAGGCTGGTCGGGGGTAGACCTGAAGGTTGATAAAGCCTTAAAAAAATAAATACGTAAACATTTTATTTAAACTATTATGAAAAACCATGTATGTAAAAAAGCACTGTACATGTTATGTATGTTCTTTGCAGTTGTGCCCAGTACCACTGCCAGTGCACAAAGCAAAAGTGTGACGGGAACTGTTTCTGATGCAAACGGCCCCCTGATCGGTGTAAATGTAATGGTAAAAGGAACAAACACCGGTTCTATTACGGATATGGATGGCTATTATTCCCTGGAAGTACCCCGGAATGCGGTTCTGGTATTCAGGTATATCGGTTATGAAACGATAGAAAAAGCGGTAGGCAACCATGCTGTTCTCAATATAGAGATGGTGGAAGACTCCCGGGAATTAGATGAAGTGGTAGTAGTAGGTTACGGTATTCAGCGTAAAAGCGACCTCACCGGCTCGGTTACCTCCATAAAAGCAGAAGACCTGAACACTTTTCCTGCCTCCAACGTAGGAGATATGCTCCGGGGGAAAGCTGTCGGTATCAATGTGACGGCTACTTCCGGTCGCCCGAGTTCTGCTCCCGATATCCTGATCAGAGGTAAACGTTCACTGACCGGTGGTAACGAACCCCTGTATGTCGTAGATGGAGTACCGGTAGACGGAGAAGGATTTGCTAACCTGAATAATGCGGATATTAAGTCGCTGGAAGTATTAAAAGATGCTGCCGCGCAGGCTATCTACGGTGCCAGAGCTGCCAATGGAGTGATCCTCGTTACGACCAAACGGGGTGAAAAAGGCAAAGTACAGGCAGACCTTAACACCTACATGGGAACACAGTTCCTGACGAAAAACTTCGATTTCTATTCGGGTGAGGAATTCTACCAGTTGCGTAAAGAGGCTATCCGTACGGAAATGGGAAGGATGCCCGAAGATGCCCACGAAGTATTGATGGATGCCATCATGGAGAAAGCCTATGCAGATAAAAACTTCACCGATTGGGAAAAACTGATGCTCAACCCTGCTTTTGTGCAAAAATATGACGTAAGTATCCGTGGCGGTGATGATAAAATGAGAATCGCAGCCAGCCTCGGTTTCTACAAACAGGATGGTATGGCCCCGAACTCTGATTATTCCCGCAGGAACCTCGCCCTGAATATGGATTATGAGATCTATAAATGGCTGAGTATCGATAGTAACATCTCCTATGCACGCTCCAAACAAACCCGGGAAGATGGTAACTTCAATGAGTATATCACCCGCTAACCACTGGGACAGCCATTCAATGAAGACGGCAGTTATGCAGAGTATATCAACTCTTCCCTGGATGTAAACCCCTTGTTCCGTGCCCGGCATGCGAACCGTGAAATTATGAGGAATAATTTCAAGATCAATTTATTTACAGATCTTAAGCTTTTCAAAGGATTCAATTACCGGCTGAATACTTCGTTCTATAATGTCCAGAAAGAAGATGGACAATATAAGGACAAAGCCTATCCGAACGGTGGCGCAAGCGGTACATTATTAAATGGAAATAAAGAACATTTCCTGATAGAGAACATCGTTAACTACAGGGTGCCCGTCAAAAACCGGGATCACCGTCTGGACCTCACCCTTGTTCAGAGCTGGGACCAGGAGACCCAGAAAGAGATGGAATATTCGGCAAATAATGTTCCGGTTGATTTTGACTGGAATATGCTTCCCGATGGAAATGTAACAGGAATAGGACGTAAGTATGAAGAGCGGACCCTGCTCTCCTTTATAGCACGTGCACAATATGGTTTAATGGATCGGTATCTCTTAACAGCCGCCTGGCGCCGTGACGGTTCTTCCGTATTCGGGCCCTCCAACAAATGTGGCGATTTCCTCTCTTTAGCCCTGGCCTGGAGGATCAAGGAAGAATCTTTCCTGGAAGAGGTGAACTGGTTGAGTAACCTGAAGCTGCGTGCCAGTTACGGACAGGTAGGGAACCAGGCTATCAAGCCATATAAAACTTTAGGAGCGACCGAAGGACTCGGTACAGAGTTTGGCAACGTGCTCGAAACGGGATATCTTCCTACCAAGGAGTTATCCAATCCCAACCTGAAATGGGAAACAACCAGCTCTGCCAACTTTGCAGTAGATTTTGGTGTATTGGAAAACAGACTGAGCGGTACGGTTGAGTATTACCACACTACCACCACAGATCTGCTTGTAGCCAGAAGCATTAATAACTCGTTAGGGTATAGCACTATGTATGATAATCTGGGTAAAACGCGTACCCAGGGGCTGGAAGTTTCTTTAAACGCAGATGTAATCCGCCAGGAAAAACTAAAATGGAGCGTGGGGGTGAACTTTGCTAAATCGAAGAATAAAATCCTTAAAATAAACGATAAGGTAGACGAAAATGAAAAATACCCGGACGATGTGAACAACAGATGGTTTATCGGAAAACCCATTGATGTGTACTATGATTATCAGTTCGATGGTATCTATCAGTACGAAGACTTTGACAAGATCGTAGGTGATGACGGTAGCATCAAATATAAATTGAAGAAAATATACGATACCAATGGCGACGGTATTCCCGATAAAGCATTGGAGCGCACCGATAACGTGGAACCAGGATTCATTAAAGTAAAAGATATCAATAACGACGGAGTTATTGATAGTGATGATCGTGTGGTTATTAAAAAGACCCCGATTACATCGCTTCCATTTCCAGTAATCTCTACTTTAAAGGCTTTGACCTCTACCTCGATTTTTATACCGTACAGGGAACCACTTTAAGAAACGATTATTTTGCGGGAGAGTCTCTGCAAGGCAAACTAAATGCCATAAAAGTAGACTACTGGACTCCCGAGAACCCTTCGAATGTGGCGCCAAGACCCCGGTTCCAGAGCCAGCTCATTTATAACAGTACCCGTTCTTACCAGGATGCCTCTTACTTCCGGTTAAGAACTATCTCCCTGGGATACACTTTTCCCGCTCATCTTACCAAAAAGGTAAATATCAATAATCTGAAACTATACTGCACAGGGACCAACCTGCTTACCTGGACTAAGTTCGAATCGTATAGTCCGGAATTGATACCAGGTGATTATCATGAAGCAAAACAAGTTATTTTCGGTTTAAATATGTCATTCTAAACACCTGAATAATATGAAAAAGATAATATATATAGTAATTCTTGCAATCTCAGGCCTTACCGCCTCCTGCACAGATATGCTTACTGAAAAGATGAAAACTCAGGTTACGGTAGATTATCTCTATACAACTCCTGACGGACTAAGCAGAGTAGTAACGGGCTTATACAATTATACCCGAACCCTGGCTACCGATAACCAGTCCGATCTGTTCACCGTTCAAATGATGGACTACTCTACAGACCTGATGATATTCAGGAGAGGTTCGGCAGCTGCCTTTGCCCGGCTGGATAATGTAAAGTCCGATATATCGCAGGCACTCGCTCTGTGGACCTATAACTATAATATCATCGGCAAAGCAAACGAAGTCATTGCCGCTGCCGAAAAGCTGGGTATAGATGAAGATCCCGTTACTAAAAAGAGCCTGGGTAGAAGCGAAGTTATTCAGAGGACGTGCCTACTTTGAACTTTACAAACGCTATGAACGCCTTTACCTGAACACCTCTCCTACAGACTATACAAACCTTGACCGCGTGTTCACTCCGGCCAGTAAAGAAGATATTTTCAAGCTGATCAATGACGACCTTACAGACGCAATGAACGGACTCGACTGGACTGTTCCCTCTTCGGCCGCAGGAGTCTCTTACGGCCGGTTTACCAAAGCAGTCGCCAAATATATCAAGGCACAGGTAGCCATGTGGTAACAGGATTGGGATGAAGCCATCCGGCAGTGTGAAGATATCTTTGCCTGTCCCGACTATTCATTACTGGATGACAGAACTACCGTATTTTCCGGCGCCGATCTCAATCACTCCGAAGTATTGCTATCTATGCAATTCTCGCCGGCAATCGGGGGCGGTGGTTTCATTCCCGAAGGCGAAACCGACCTCACCGGACACCGCATGTCCCTGATCTGCACACCGAACTATAAAAAAGTAGACGGTTTGGGCAAATTCCGCTCTGAACATGGAGGATATGGCTGGGGGCGTGTTTACCCCAATAGCTATTTACTAAGTTTGTATGATCAGCAAAAAGACACCCGGTATGAAGGCTATTTCAAACATGAATGGTATTACCTGGATAAAGACCTGTTGCCGGAGGAGAAAAACCTGGGTGATGTAGCCACTACCACTACTGCTTTGTACCTGGAATGCCTGCACCCTTGTACACTTAAATATTTTGACAGGTGGACCAATGCCGACCTGCCTTCCCGCAGATCCAGTTTCAAAGATATCATTATTTACCGGTTGGCCGAAACCTATTTAATAGCAGCAGAGGCATACTTCTACAAAGAGGGCGGTAGCAGTACCAAAGCGATACAATATTATAACGAAACCTGGCAGCGGGCGGGAAATGATCGTTTTAACGGCCCCCTCACCCTGGATATCCTGGTGGATGAGTATGCCCGTGAATTGAACTTCGAAGGAGTAAGATGGCCTTTGTTAAAGAGATTGGGCCTATTAGAAGAGCGGGTAAAACTACATGCGGGCGATAAAGTAGCAGACGATCCACGACTGAATAAAGATTATATCGAAGCGCGTGAAAACTTTCAATCCTATCACTGGTACTGGCCTATTCCTCAATCTGAAATAGACCAGATGGGAAAAGAGAACTTCCCTCAGAATGAAGGTTATTAAAAAAATGATTATCCGCATAATGTCCTATTATAAATTCTGAATTTGAAGTCGGAGTTA
>JAJPZL010000097.1 GCA_021204375.1 Bacteroides sp. | reverse complement strand
TTACAATACTGTTTCAGCCTGCAAAGATAGGAAATGTAACGGTTTTACCCGTTACACCCTCTTTTTCTTTCTCTTAAATTAAGGAAAAACTGTAGAATTTACTTCTTTGTATAGGGATGTTTCTTTTTGGGACATTCTCTAACTTCTTCCGCTTAACGCTCCTCCGGGATGGTCCGGTTTTGTATGTCAACTCTCTGTTACACTCGCGGATTTTTGCATTATGAATAATATAGGCGATGTAAAGACGCATATTTGCGTCTCCTTTTCTGCGTACTAACGGAAAAACAGAAATACGTGGATGAGACGCAAATATGTGTCTCTACTATCTAAAAAGTAGAAAATAACTTTAGTTTCTTACTGCCCTCTTCTCCTTTAACCTCCGATACTCCTCGATCACATGCTTTCTACTCTGCAGGATCTGCCACCGATACACTATGCAGGTGGTCAGGAAATATACCCCTGCCTGTATCCAGAGGGCCTGGTACTCCCAGCCAATCTCACTCAGGGTAGCTCCCATATTATTGATCTTCACAAATCCATTGATCCCGAAAGTAGAGGGGAACAGGTAAGAAAAATATCTCCAGAAATCGGGAATAGCTGCTCCCGGCCATGATATTCCCGAAATAAAGAGCAACGGGATCGAAGTAAAGACAAAGATCGGCATACAGGTCTCCCGGTTGCGGATAGCGATCGAAGCTGTCATCGCAAAAAAGATACAGGAAGCCAGGTAGGGAAGCATGAACAAAAGTAAGTTTCCCGGATGTCCTATCTGGTTCAGTTTAAAAAGTGCAGGAACAATGCAAAGTACATAGACCGCAACCACAGAATATACCATGCAGTAACAGAGTCCTTTTCCCAGTACAATACGGAGTGTACTCTGGTAATGGCGGTTCATGGGTACCAGATCATGGAACTTATTCTTTTCCTGGGCCGTACCCACCGATAAACCAATACCCAGCAAAAGGGTTTGCTGGATCAGTAGGGTCAGTACTGCCGGTATCAGGAAAGCAGCGAAACCATTCGTCGGATTGAACAGAGCTACATTTTCATACTCTACCGGCATAGCTGCGATCTCCTCTTCGCGTTCCGTATACGCTCCCGCCAGAGTGGCTTTTATATCCCGGTTCATACTCAGCGAAACATCCGTGTTAGCCAGCAAAATATTTTTATAATAAAGCAGTCCACTCATATCGCAGTAAATACTTACCGTGGCTTGTTGTCCCCTGGCAATATCCTGGTTAAACTCCGCCGGTACATACACAATACCGTATACTTTACGCTCCTTCATCAGCAGCTTAGCCTCCTCCATATCCGCACAATAAGAGACAATCCGTACATCCGGAGTCGCATCGATTTTACGCAGATACTCCCGGCTTAAGGCAGAGTGGGAGTGATCGACTACTGCCACCGGAACCTCCCTGGCCACTTCGTTGGTATAGATAAAGCCATACAGTAACGGATAAGCCAACGGGACCACAATAAAGAAAATAAGTACCCCCTGATCCCGGAAGGTAGTCTGGAATTCCCGTTTCCATATATAGAAGAGGCTGTTAATCCCCTCTTTTATTTTAGTGCTAAAACTTTCTTCTTTCATACAAACAGCGTATTAAGGCACATACCGGTAAGAAATAAGTGCCTCTTTCAAACGGTGTACCACCGCAAAAGGAAGCATCATAAAGATAAGGAGGGCTGCATAGTTCATCCACGAATAAGCCATGCTATACCCATTAAGAGCCTGATCCACATAGATCAGAAAATAATGGCGTAGCGGGAACAGGATACTCAGTGCCTGAAGTACCGGATGCATAGCCATCACCGGAAAAGAAAAACCGGAGATAGAAAAAGAGACCACTCCCCAGAGCGAAGCGAAACTTAGTCCAAGCCGTAGGGCAGGGAGTACCCCGATCATCACGATCCCACAGCTTTGGGAAGCCAGCACAAACAAAAGAGAGGCCAGTATCATCGGGAATATCCCACTATTACAGGGAAAATGGAGGATACCATACAAATACACATTATAGAAAATACTCATAACGAAAAACACCAGTGTCTGCGGCAGCAACTTTCCTGCCAGGGCAATATAAATAGAGTTATTTCCTGTACGTAGCCACTCCATTGCCGTGCGCTCCTTGATCTCTACCCCAATGCTGTATACAGTTATCATAAAGATCATCAGCATCAATATCCCCGGCAATAAGGTGTTACACAAATAGACCGAATAGTTCAGCCACGGATTGTTCAGTGCATGTGTCTCAATCACGATCGGTTGTAGATAGGCCATAGCCTGATCTTCCGTTACCCCTTTAGCAAGCAGCGTTCCCCGGGTAACAGCACCCGATGCCAGTTCGCTCATCATCTTCATATCCCTGAAAAGGAGCGATCCCGCGATCAGGTAAGAGCTATTGGTGTAAAAGGAAATAGTAGGCTGACGACTACTTAAAGCATCCCGTGACATCCCTTCCGGAATGTAGAAGAATCCGTATATCTCACCCTTTTGCACGGCAGTACGTGCTTCTGTAACAGTAGGATAATGGGCTACCACCTCCGACTGCGTAAAAGCATCTAAGTTACGCAGAATGTTGCGGGAGGTCGAGCTATTGTCCATATCCACGGCACCTACCGGTAAATCTACCGGTAGCCCTGAACTCATTAACGTTGTAAAAAAGATGTAGCAGAACAGTGGAGCGATCACCATACAAAACAGGTAAAGCGGACGCCCCACCAGGCGCATACACTCCCGTCTGGCTACATTGTAAAGAGCCCTATATTTTTTCTGCCTCTTTTCCATTCTCTATTTTTTCAGGATCACCGACATACCCGGCCGCAGGTTCTCCACCTTTTCCAGCGGAGTAGCCCTTACTTCGAAAGTTTTCAGGTCAAACTCTCCGGTTGTTTTGGTAGCCTTCCATGCCGCATACGTACCCAGGTCTTTCATATAATCCACTTTCAGGCGGATCAACTGGTTACCCAGTGCAGGTACAATGGCCTCAATCTCCTCATTCATCCGGATATCCGTCAGGTAATCTTCGCGTACATTGAATGTAGCCCACATATCATCCAGGCGGGCAACGTTCATGATGGGAGATCCCGTGCCTACCAGTTCACCTACTTTGTGGAAGATCTCCGAAACTTCGCCGTCGGCCTGTGCGATCAGTATCGTTTCTTTGATATAGGATTCTACCTCTGCTACAGCACCCTGTGCCTGCTGCACCAAAGCGGAAGTAGCCATTTTATCCTCCAGTTCCGCACCATTCCGGGCCATTTCATATTGCGCTTTGGCAGCCTGTTCCGTAGCAATAGAGGCATCTCTTTGAGCCTTTACTTCATCCAGCTTCTGTGCAGACATCACTCCACCGTCATATAGATTTCTGATACGGGTATACGATTTCTCAGCTACTTCCCGGGCAGCCACAGCGGATTGCCATACCTGGTAAGCAGCCTGGATCTGTTCCGGGCGTGCCCCTTTAATAGCCTTGGTACTCTGTGCCGCTGCCGCCGATTCGGCGGCCTGTGCCTGCCTCAACTTCGCATTTACATCCGGCGCCTCCAGAATAATCAGTGTATCTCCGGCTTTTACCGGTTCACCCTCTTTTACCCGGAACTCCAGAATCCGTCCCGGTACCTTGCTCGAAACCCGGTATTCTGTTACCTCTGCCTGTCCCTGTATAATTTCAGGACCCTTTTTTAGCATGAAGAAGCCGGCAATCGCCACAACGGCAATCACTCCGAGTAGTGTAATAAATGCAAGCAGCATATTACTGTTTTGTGACTTTGTATCCATGAGTATCTCTTTTTATATAATTCTATGTTTAACTTTCTATGATTATTTTTTCAATGTTCCTGTCGACTTATCCAGGTAAAGCTTGGTCAATCTTACATCGATCTGTGCATCGATCTTTTCCGATTGAGCCGAGAGCCAGGCCGTATGAGCTTCCAGTACATTGGAGGGAGGTATCACCCCCTCCTCAAAACCCAGGGTAGCATACCGTAGATTCTCATCTGCCTTTTCCAGATTGCTCTCCGACATACGAAGCTTTTTAGCCGCCTCTTTTACCTGGAAAGCAGACTGGTTAACCTGTAACTCGATCTTTTCACGGGCATCTGTTAACTGATATTCCGCGATCTTTACCTGCGTGCGGGCCGATCTTACTTTATACATACCTTCACCCCATTGCCAGATAGGCACACTAACCGATACTCCTACCCTGAACTGACCCCCGAATTTGTTGTTGATACCATTATAAAAAGAGGGATTGGTTACCAGATAGTTCCCGGTCAGGGCTATCGTAGGCAGATGTTCTGCCCGTGCCACATTTGTTTTTTCCCGGTAAATACCCTGTGCTAATTCAAGACTACGGATCTCGGGACGATTGGCATATACCTGGTTCATATCGAATCTGGGATTTTCAGCCGCCGCGATTGAACGTTCCAATGGAATATCTACCAGTATAATTTCCGTATCCAGAGGGATTCCGCAAAGCTGGCACAATACCATTTTGGAGAGCGTAAGGCCGTTCTCCACTTTGGTCAGTGAAAGTTCTGCTTCGTTTACCCGTACCTTTACAGTCAAACCGTCTGCTTTGGTGGCTACTCCCTCTTCGATCATCTTCTCAATATCTCCTTCCAGTTTTTTGAGTAGCGTCAGATATCCTTCTGCCAGCTTTTTTTTGTTTTCGAGGGATACTACTAACCAGTAAGCCTCATCTGTATTCAGGATCACCTCCTGTAGCTCCAGATCATGGCCTTCCCGGGCAATCTCTTCCGCATATCCTGTTATTTTATTATAAGCGCGTATTTTCCCACCCATATATAACGGTTGGGTTATACCTACTTCACCTACCCATATGTTGCGGCTATCCGTACGCAAAGCATCTACCAGCGAGTTACCTGCATTGTTAAGCGGGGTCGCTATATCCATTTCTCCAATACTCTGGAGTAGGGAAGCATACTCCGGATGTGCCCCGGCGAGTTGCCGGGCCACATCCTGAAACTGCGACGAAGCTGTAGTCCCCAGATTCGAGATAGAATGTTTCTGGTCATTACTAAGGAGTGAGATCTCTTTCTGGTTACGAAGATAAGCCCCTGTGGCCGATACTTTGGGAAGATAATTGGTAAAAGCCGCTTTTCTGTCATAATAAGCAGCCTTACTTTTTTGCTCTGAGATTAGTAGGTCTTTGTTATTGGCAATGGCTAAAGCACGACAACTATCTAATGTAAGAACGCTTTGTGCTTTTAACGATATGGCAATACCCAACAGTATTGTCAAATAGATTATTCTTTTCATTGTGTATTAATAAATTAATAGGAATACAATCCCACTTTAAATAGTTCTTTTACTCTGTTTTGTCAACTGTGCTCCCGTAAATTATAAATGTTATCCTGTAAATAATTGCATAAGCAACAATGCAAATGTAGAAGGTTTCAGATAAACCGGCAAACTATTTAGGCTTTTTTATAAAACAAATTGCTTCACAGCACTGGATAAGGGTTTATCGGTTTTCTCTCCTATAAGTTGCAAGTTTGCTACATAGTTAACGCACCCGGATTAACTCTTTATTTATCAATGTAATAAGTGCGTTAACAACCCTCTTTTCTATTAACGCACTTATTTTATTAACGCACTACCGAAGGTAAGCCATTGAAGGGATATTCTAGCCCTTATGTATATAGGTCCGTTAAAGGTTCCTCTATTCAGACTTACTTATTCTTTATGAGTCTCTCTTTGAACTTATTATAATATGGCTCGTACGGATTTATTTTTGATAGTTACTGATTTTGCTGTACATCCGGGTCTACAAGGAGGCTCGACCCGGATGGAGCCCTACCCTACATCCGGGTCGAGCGGGTATCTACATCCGGATGTACAGCAAAACGGTTCACCGGAATGTGAGAAACGGTTCACCCGCTTTTCCAAAATAGGTGCGTCAACAGATAAAGTGCGTCAATTCTTTAGAAGGCTATTAACGCACTTTACATCTTGATAAACAGGATGTTAACCAGGGTGCGTTAACTGTGTAGTAAGATTGCAACTTATATGAGAGATTTTTTTGTATACTCTTCTGTAAAAAGAGGGTATCTTACATGGAGATTATTCTTATCCACTTGTTCCCTGTTTTGTCCTCCTGAATGAAACGAAGGATCTTTACTGATAGAGAACAGATGCTTTACTTTCGCTCAGCATATCAAAAAGATAACAAAATTACTTTGGATACCCTCTTTTTACAGAGGTTGTTCTGTGTTAGTCTAATGTAAATCTCTGCGAACCAATCATAGTACCGTCTGAGAATATCTCTACCCGATAATTCCCCGGATGCATAAACTCTTCTACGTGCCAGTAGACAATGACATCCTGTTCTTCTCCGGTATATTCTATCATCTTCTGGATCGAATATCCCAGGGTACGGTTCTCATAAGCAAAGGTCTGGGATGGGTTTTTGGTCAACACATCGTTGTCCGGTTTTACGATCCTTATATACAAAGCACGGTTTCCCGTAGGAGCCGTAATGTTCTTTACAATCGTAAAACTGATATTGAGTTGTACCACATCCTTTACCTTCTTTACATTTTTACCCCGTTTATTTTTGGGTGCAATGGCAATATTGGTTGCATCCAGCTGCGAAGCCAGCGTTACCTGCTTGGTCAGTGTCTTTTTCTCTTCCGAAAGATTAGTAATACGCCGGGAAGCTTCCGTATAGCGCTGTTTCACCTCCTTGTTCTCTTTTTCCAGGGCTTCGTTCACCCGGTTCAGCGAGTCGATTTGTACAATATAGGTTCTCAGTACGGCCCGTACCGTATTTAATTCTTTCTTCAGACGGGTAATCTCCTGTGCATTTCCCGATTTAACCATCCGGAGCTCTTCCAGCAGTCGTTGCGAGCGCATCTTTTCCTGTTCCAGCAGCCCAAACAGTGAATCATTACTGATGGTCATTTGCAGTTCGTCGTATTGCACGGCAAAACGTTCGAATTCATTCTCTATCTCTTCTTTTTCCAGTTCATAAAGTTGCAGGAACTTATTGTTCTCCTTTTTTTGCTGGAAAAAGAGGAATGCAAACAGTATAACGGTTGCTGTTAATATTCCCAGTGCGATGTATATACCCAGTTTTTTAGTATCCATATCTATGTATTTACCGGTTTTTATCTCTATTCTGTTTTCAGTTGCAAAATTAATCTTTTCCGGCTATATTCAAAACTTTTATCCTTCGCACATGAAC
>JAJPZL010000261.1 GCA_021204375.1 Bacteroides sp. | reverse complement strand
ACCATGGACTCTATTTATAAATATTATGGTTCCGCTGATACCCCTTTGCTGAGGGAGACTTATCCGAGTGATACGACTTATTCAGCGACTTGTCTCGCATCCGGGGACCAACATACAGGTAAACACCGTTATTCCTATTTATGGCCTTATTCCGGAACCTTCTCAGCGGTAGTAGCGATGTATGAGACCTCCGGAGATCCGGCCATCCTGGAGCTTTTACAGATCCGGATATTACCCGGGCTTGAGGAGTATTTTGATGAGGCAAGGTACCCGGCAGCTTACAGTTCCTACATTGTATCTCAACCGGTGGCAGACCGGTTTTACGACGATAATGTATGGATAGGGATTGATTTTGCAGACCTTTATACCCTGACCGATGACGAGCAGTACCTAAAAAAGCAACTTTACTCTGGGAGTTTATACGGAGTGGTACGGACAAGCATCTGGACGGAGGAATTTACTGGTGCGAACAGCGGAAAGAGTCTAAGAACACCTGTTCCAACACTCCGGGTTCAGTATATGCCCTGAAACTCTTTAAAGCCACCGGGGACAGTATCTATTTGGATGAAGAAAAAGGGCTGTATGAGTGGACCCAAAAACACCTGCAGGATCCGGAGGATAAACTTTATTTCGATAACATTAAGCTGGATGGCCGGATCGGAAAAAGTAAATATGCCTATAACAGCGAACAAATGTTACAGGCGGCTCCTTTACTGTATGAATTAACCAACGATCCCCGTTACTTAGAAGAGGCCAAAGAACTGGCTGAAGCCTGTTACCAACACTTTTTCCAGGAGTTCACCGATCCGGATGGGAACCGGATCAGGTTGATAAAAAAAGGAAATACGTGGTTTACTGCAGTAATGATGAGGGGTTTTACCGAATTATACCGACTCTATCATAACCGGATCTACCTGGATGCTTACCAGGAGAGCCTGGACTATATCTGGGAAAATGCACGGTCAGAGAACGGGCTTTTCAGTAGTGACTGGAGCGGGAACCAGCAGGATGAAAAGAAATGGTTACTTACCTAGGCAGCTATGGCAGAGATGTATAGCAGAATGGCAACAATTAATAATTAAATAAAAAGAAAGCATAACGAATAAAAAAAAGATTTATAAAGTATGCCCTGTTGGCATCGCTTGTAACCGGTACCCAGGCCTATGGCTCGGATCTCATTCACCCGAATGATAATACCACCGTTCATTATTCCTATATGCAGGAGTATAAATGCCGGCGTCCTGCCCCGGAGAACCGCTTGTTTGTTTCTCAGGCAGTAGAAGAGGAGATCATCCGGGTAAAAGAGTTACTTACCAATCCGAAACTGGTCTGGATGTTTGAGAACTGTTTTCCCAATACCCTGGAAACCACCGTACATTACCGGACCGTGAATGGTAAACCGGATACTTTTGTATATACCGGAGATATACATGCGATGTGGCTGCGGGATTCCGGCGCACAGGTATGGCCCTATGTCCAGTTAGCAAACCGGGATCCGGAACTTAAAAAGATGTTGGCAGGTGTCATTAACCGACAATTTATCTGTATCACCATTGACCCGTATGCCAATGCATTTAACGACGGGCCGGTAGGAGGTGAATGGATGTCGGACAGAACTGAGATGATCCCTGAACTCCATGAAAGGAAATGGGAAATAGATTCCTTGTGTTACCCCGTCCGTCTGGCATACCACTACTGGAAGACCACCGGTGATGCAACTATTTTTCAGGAAGATTGGTTGCAGGCCATAGAGCTGATCCTGAAAACTTTCAAAGAACAACAACGCAAAGAGGGAGTGGGCCCTTACTATTTCCAGCGGAGAACAGAACGGGCTTTGGATACATTGAATAACAATGGTCTGGGTGCTCCGGTTAATCCGGTAGGGCTGATCGTATCTTCGTTCCGTCCCTCCGACGATGCAACGACCCTGCAATTTCTGGTACCTTCTAACTTTTTTGCTGTTACCTTTTTGATAAAAACAGCGGAAATATTGACGGAAGTAAACAAAAACACTGCTCTGGCTAAAGAGTGTACGGACCTGGCTCTGGAAGTAGAGAACGCCCTGAAAGAGTATGCCGTATACAATCATCCTAAATATGGTCCCATCTATGCATTTGAGGTAGATGGTTTCGGTAACTATTTCCTGATGAATGATGCAAACGTACCCAGTTTGCTGGCTATGCCTTACCTGGGAGATATGGATGTAAAGGACCCGATCTACCAGAATACCCGTAAATTTGTATGGAGTGAGGATAATCCATACTTCTTTAAAGGAAAAGCAGGGGAAGGGATCGGAGGTCCTCACATCGGATACGATATGGTATGGCCGATGAGTATTATGATGAAGGCTTTTACCAGCCAGTCTGATGAAGAGATCAAAGCGTGCATCCAGATGCTGTTGGATACCGATGCCGGTACCGGATTTATGCATGAATCTTTCCATAAAGATGACCCGACCCATTTTACCCGTGAATGGTTTGCCTGGCAGAACACCTTATTCGGAGAATTGATCCTGAAATTAGTGAACGAAGGAAAAGTAGAGCTGCTCAACCAGACTTGCTGATCATTACCCCGCTTTCCCTAACAGGCAGAAAAGGAATTACGACTAACCCCGTTTCTTTCTGCCTGTTTCCTTACCGCCTCTTATATAGCCGTATAGGCTCATAGTATTGCCCGGAATAAGAAAATCTGTGTTAAAAGGTCTTGAGAAAACCTTTACAGATAGAGATACTATTCTGAAATAAAATTATCTTTGTGTTCTCATAAAAGAACAAGATGAAGACCATTCTTATCATAGAAGATGATATTACTTTCGGAATGATGCTGCAAACCTGGTTAAGTAAAAAGGGTTATACAGTATATTCGGTCAGTACTATATCACGGGCAAAGGAGGAGATCAGGGAGCACAGTCCAGCACTGCTTCTCTCCGATCTTCGGTTGCCTGACGGAGATAGTCTGAACCTGTTGAAATGGATGAATGAGACCGAAGAGGTGATCCCGCTTATTATTATAACGGGGTATGCCGATATACAGACGGCAGTGTAGGCGATTAAATTAGGAGCCAGTGACTATATTGCCAAACCGGTAAATCCGGAAGAGTTATTGAAAAAGATAAAAGATGCATTTCATAATGATCGGCTTTCTACTACTGCTCCTGCCAAAGAGAAATCAGCCAAAAAGATCCGGGCTGGTACATTCCGGGAGTCTGATTTTATAGAGGGAAAAAGTGATCCGGCCAAACAACTATATAGCTATGTAGGATTGGTGGCTCCTACTAATATGTCGGTTTTGATCAATGGGGCTAGTGGTACGGGTAAAGAGTATGTGGCTCACCGGATCCATCACTCCAGTAAACGGGCGGATAAGCCTTTTATTGCCATTGATTGTAGTTCTATTCCCAAAGAACTGGCGGCTTCTGAGTTTTTCGGGCATATCAAAGGTTCCTTTACCGGAGCGCTTTCGGATAAAACGGGGGCTTTTGTAGCAGCCAACGGAGGTACGATTTTTCTGGATGAGATCGGGAACCTGAGTTATGATATACAGATCCAGTTACTCAGGGCACTGCAGGAACGGCGCATCCGGCCTATCGGCTCCACGAAAGAGATCGAGGTGGATATCCGTCTGATCTCTGCAACCAATGAAAACCTGGAAGAGGTGATTGCGAAAGGTAATTTCCGGGAGGATCTTTATCATCGTATCAATGAGTTCACCCTGCATATTCCCTCCCTGAAAGAACGGAGAGAAGATATTCTCCTCTTTGCGAATTTCTTTCTGGATCTTTCCAACAAAGAACTGGGAAAAGAGCTGATCGGATTTGATCCGGAAACAACCAAAGCACTTCTGGCCTATTCATGGCCTGGCAATATCCGGCAAATGAAGAACCTGATAAAACGGGCTACATTGCTGGCACAGGGACGTTTTATTACCTTAAACGAAATGGGTAGTGAAATAGTGACCAGCCCCAAAGAAACGGTAGAGCTGCTTTTGCATAATACTCAATCGGAAATGGAACAGATTAAAGCAGCGTTGCAACAGGCTGGGTATAATAAAAGTAAAGCCGCTAAGTTACTGGGAATAGACCGGAAGACGCTCTATAATAAACTTCACCAATACAGTATGGATCTGTAATTCCCCACAATAGTGTGGAATTTTTCCACACTACTTCTACATATTTCCCCATTTTCCACACGTTGACACAAGAAATCAATTATCTAATTATCAAGCACTTAAACAATATATCGTTTTTCTGGCACGTCCTTTGCATATATAATATTGCGTATGTTTTGAGAACATAAATTTAAAGCAAAGAAAAGAAAGAAAATTATGAAAAAGTTAGTTTTAATAGCAGCAATATTTGTTTTAGTTTGCGGTGGTTCCTTCATGACCATGGCAAATGGATCTGAAAATTCTTGTGCTAATTCAGTAGTAGCCAATGACACTATCGTAAAAGACACTGTGTGTCAGGAAACGGTAGTTGTTGAAGAAGCTGTACAAGAGGCTGAATAATTAGCAGAAGATTCTCAAAAAGATTAAGTACCTGTCCTGAATAAAGCCACCCGAAATTAATGTCTGTTCCTGAGGTGGCTTTATCTTTTTTTATACCCCTATACTCCTTCAAAGCTTTGCCATAACGTATCCGCCGGCAAAGGAGCATCTACACTTATAAAGTCGCCCGAGACCGGATGTACAAACTCTATATGCCGGGCATGCAAACTGATACTTCCGTCCGGATTGGAACGGGAAAAACCATATTTCAAATCACCCCGGATGGGACACCCCATTTTAGCCAGCTGGCACCGTATCTGGTGATGGCGGCCGGCCTTTAAATCGACTTCCAGTAAATAATAGTTTTCCGAGCGGGCTATCAGCCTGTAATCTAGGATGGCTTTTTTAGAGGCCGGTACCTCTTTGGCATATGCATAACTTTTATTCTGTTTTTCGTTACGTACCATATAATGTATAAGGGTTCCCTCCGGCTGTTCAGGTCTGTTCTTTACGATCGCCCAATAGTTCTTTTTGATGGTGCCCTCCTGAAACATTTTATTCAGGCGCGGTAATACCTTACTGGTTTTAGCAAATATCACTACTCCGCTTACAGGACGATCCAATCTGTGAACCACCCCCAGAAATACCTTCCCGGGTTTGTTATATTTCTCTTTCAGGTACGCTTTGACCGTTTCCGAAAGAGGGGTATCTCCCGTTTTGTCTCCATGTACAATTTCAGAGCTTGCTTTATTGACTATGATAATGTGGTTATCTTCGTAAAGTACAGTCATATAGGTAGTAATTAATAGAAAAAATGCCGATAGCCTTATCCAGGTACCGGCATTTCAGTTTATAGAACGTGTATTTCTTACATATTCATTCCACCGCAACAGTGAATGACCTGTCCGGTTACATAGGAAGAGAGATCAGAAGCCAGGAAGGTAGCTACATCGGCTACATCTTCCGGAGTACCTCCTCTCTTAAGAGGGATCTGTTTGGCCCATTCTGCCTTTACTTCGTCTGAAAGTTGTCCTGTCATTTCGGTGATAATAAATCCCGGAGCAATGGCGTTGGCGCGTACACCGCGTGAGCCAAGTTCTTTGGCAATGGATTTAGCCAGACCGATCATTCCGGCTTTGGAGGCAGAATAGTTACACTGGCCGGCATTTCCGGAAACCCCTACTACAGAGGCCATATTAATAATACTGCCACTGCGCTGTTTCATCATAACGGGAGTAACCTGTTTGATAAAGTTAAAAGCTGATTTCAGGTTTACATTGATCACCATATCCCACTGCTGCTCTGTCATACGCATCATCAGACCGTCACGGGTAATCCCTGCATTGTTAACCAGAATATCTATTCTTCCGAAGTCTTTTACCACTTCTTCCACTACTTTGGTTGTATCTTCAAAACTTGCCGCATTAGAGGCATATCCTTTTGCTTTTACACCCAATGCAGCCAGTTCTTTTTCAGTATTCTGCATGTTTTCATCCATAACCAGGTCTGTAAAGGCAATATCAGCACCTTCCTGAGCGTACTTTACAGCAATTGCTTTTCCAATTCCGCGTGCGGCACCGGTGATCAGCGCCGTTTTTCCATCTAATAATCCCATACTTTTATTCTATTTATTTTCTGTTCTGTATATTGCTCCGAATACAATATTCGTTACATATTTCTTCTTATCCTCAATAGAGAGGTCTGCTCCTATCTTACCTCTGATATAGGGGACTTCAATCCCTTTCAAACAATAATGAATAATTTCTGCCGTCAGCTCCAGGTTATCCATGTGGAAGACACCTTTTTCAATTCCTTCGTTCAGTACGGTCCGGATAAGCTGGATCTCTTTGCGGTCGAACTTTTTACGCACCTTCTCCACCCGCCAGATATCCCGGAAGAAATTAGCCCGCAGCGTACCGTTACGGTAGACCACCTCTTTTACAGCGTCCAGCCGGGTAAAGATCATCTCTATCAGTTTTTTGTCAGGAGGAGTATTCTTTTCTGCAACCTGTCTCATTACGTCCGAAAGAATATTCAGTTCCGATTCCACAACCGCCATATAGATATTCTCCTTGCTCTTAAAGTAGGTATAAAGAGTTCTTCTACCTTTTTTGGAAGCAAGGGCAATATCATTCATAGTTGTATTTTCGACACCCATCTTGGCAAAAAGCTGTCTGGCGACGTCAACTAATTTAGCTCTGGTTTTTGATACGGCCATAAATTAACAAATTGTACAATCCATAATTATGTGAGCAAAAGTACTTCTTTTCTATTTACCGTACAAGAAAAGATTTACAATATTAATGATTCTCCATAATCTATAGGATACATTTTATCTCCGGATTTCCCTGCAGGAAGCTCATCTGAACCGCAACAGGGATCACAAAAACATCTTTTAACAGAAAAAACTATACTATAAATTTGGAGTTATCAAAAAAAGCTGTACTTTTGTTGCCACTATATCGCGGAGTGGAGCAGTTGGTAGCTCGTTGGGCTCATAACCCAAAGGTCGTCTGTTCGAGTCAGACCTCCGCAACAAAGAAACGCCTAAGTAATTGTTAAACAATTATTTGGGCGTTTTTCGTTAAAAGCACCGGGACAGATATGGGATATTCAAGGGGGATCAATATAAAATGAACTCTGCGCAGGGAGCTTTATTGAAGTGTTGAAATTTACCCTACAACATTGAATGTAAACCTGACTCATTTCCCATTTTTGGTAAATAAGAGCTATTTATTGGCAATTTTTTATTATATAATCAGAAAGCCCTATTTTATAT
>JAJPZL010000274.1 GCA_021204375.1 Bacteroides sp. | reverse complement strand
GAACAGATACTTATTCATGAAGAAAACTATAATAGCACTTTTATTATATGTTTCGGTTTACCCGTTTGGTTTGACTAACCCCATAACAGACCTGCTGGAACGTATTGACAAAGATGCATCCGAGAAATTTATTATTGAACTGGTGGAGGAAGAAGAGTACTTCTTTAAACTGGACTAGGCGGGTACAAAGGTGGTGGTTCGGGGGAATAATTATGTAAATATTGCTACCGGAATTAACTGGTACCTGAAGTATTATGCCAATATTCACCTCTGCTGGAACTCCATGCGGGCTCACCTTCCGAGCTCACTTCCTCCGGTACGGGTAAAAGAGCGTCGCACGCCCTCTGTTGAATACCGTTATAATTTTGATTATCCGGCTTATGCTTATTCTACTGTATTCTGGAGCTGGGAGCGATGGCAGCGTGAGATCGACTGGATGGCTCTGCACGGTATTAATATGCCACTGGCTCTTACCGGCGCCGAAACTGTATGGAAAAGAACCTTGTTAAAGCTGGGTTACTCCCGGGAGGAAGTGGATGCTTTTATAACCGGGCCTTGTTACCTGCCCTGGTTCCTGAGTGGGGATATGCGTAGTTGGGGAGGGCCTCTTCCCGATAGCTGGCACGCTATGCAATCTGCTTTGCAACAGAATATTCTGCAGCGGATGCGCGAATATGGGATGAAGCCGGTGCTACCCGGCTTTACCGGGATGGTACCTTCGGAGCAGGTGCCCAAGTATGAGGTGAGAACCTATACTTTGCAGAAATGGGCCGGATATAAACGTCCTGTTTTTATGGATCCTACCGATCCGAAGTTTAAAGAGATCGCCGAAATATATTATAAGGAGCAGGAGATCCTTTACGGGAAAGCTGATTTTTATTTCATAGATCTTCTTCGCCACGATAACCGTTTCAGTGGTTTTGGTTTCCAGGCGGCAGGAGAGGCTGTTCTGCGTACTATTAAGAATGCGAATCCGCAGGCTACCTGGGTAATACGTGCTTCGCAGGACAATCCCCTGGAAGGTATGATCAGGCATCTGCCTGCCGGGGATGTGATGATCCTTGATCTTTATTGCGAAACGCAACCCCGCTGGAGCAACTCTTCGTACTATTCTGCTGAAACGGGATTCGGGCAGCATGATTGGGTGTACTGTATGAAGCTTAATTTTGGAGGCAATGTGGGGCTTCATGGTAAAATGGATCATATTATCAATGATTACTATGTGGCACTTCGTTCCAGTGCCGGAGAAAAGATGAAAGGGATCGGGCTTACTTACGAAGGGATTGAGAACAACCCCGTTATGTACGAACTCTTTCTGGAACTTCCCTGGCGGAATATATTCAGTAAAGAGGAGTGGCTGGAAACTTATATAAAAGCTCGTTACGGTACTCAGAATGCTGCTCTGGAAAAAGTATGGAAGTTGCTCAGTAATTCGATCTATGCCTGTCCTCCATCTTCGCAACAACAGGGAACGACGGAATCTGTTTTCTGTTCCCGTCCGGGTGAGTATGTGTATGGAGTATCGAGCTGGAGCCAGATGAGGCGTTATTACGATCCGGACCAAGTGATCGAGGCTACGAGTATTATGATAGCACTGGCTGATGAGTTTGCAGGGAACAATAATTTTGAGTATGATCTGGTCGATATTTTGCGGCAGGCTGTGGCAGAAGAAGGAAGAAAACTCTATGAAGCGGCCATTACTGCCTACTGGAAAGGGGATAAAACCGGATTCCGGCACTATTCTTCCCGTTTTCTGGATGCATTGCTTTGCCAGAACAAGCTTCTGGGCACCCGTCGCGAATTTATGGTAGGAGGCTGGCTAAGGAGAGCGGTCCGTAAAGGAAATACCATTCGCGAACGGGAACTTTATGAATGGAATGCCCGTACTATTCTTACTACCTGAGGTGATCGTCGGGCTGCCAATGAAGCCGGACTCCGCGATTATGGGCATAAAGAGTGGAACGGTATGCTTAAAGATTACTATTATCCCCGTTGGGACCGTTATTTTAACGTGCTCCCTGCCCGCCTCCCGGGAGGTAAACCGGGACCGATCGATTACTATGCTATGGAAGAGGTGTGGATGCGGGAAAAGAAATTCTATCCTCCTTTCCCGCGTCAGGAAGAGGTAGTACCGGTAGCTAAGGAGGTCTTTGAACATTTATTCCTTCGTCCTGCTGAGGATTGAATTACGGGGACCTGTTTCATTCCTGAAAATAAATTTATTCCGGGGAAACATTCTTACGGGTTTTTCGTTGTACAAAGGTTGGGAAATGTTTAACTTTGTGGCCCAAATTTCGGAAAGTATGCAAGAGAAGAATTACATTATAGAGGTCAATAATGTATCCAAATTTTTTGGAGATAAAACGGCGTTGGATGACGTTTCCCTGAATGTAAAGAAGGGGGAGTTTGTGACCATCCTAGGCCATTCCGGATGTGGTAAGACCACCCTGCTGAGACTGATAGCCGGTTTTCAGAGTGCTTCGAAAGGAGAGATCAGGATAAATGGTCAGGAGATCACCCAGACACCCCCCCCATAAACGTCCTGTGAACACGGTTTTCCAGAAATATACTCTTTTTCCCCATCTCAATGTGTATGATAATATTGCTTTCGGTCTCAAACTGAAAAAGATGCCGAAGCAGGATATGAAGAAGAAGGTGGAAGCTGCCTTGAAGATGGTAGGTATGACCGATTATGAATACCGGGATGTTGATTCGCTTTCCGGAGGACAGCAGCAACGGGTAGCCATTGCCCGGGCTATTGTGAACGAGCCCGAAGTGCTTCTTTTGGATAAACTGCTGGCAGCGCTCGATCTGAAGATGCGTAAAGATATGCAGATGGAGCTTAAGGAGATGCATAAAAGCCTGGGGATCACATTTGTCTATGTAACGCACGATCAGGAGGAGGCCCTTACGCTGAGTGATATCATCGTGGTGATGAGTGAGGGACGCATCCAGCAGATCGGTACTCCGGTGGATATCTATAACGAGCCTATTAACTCTTTTGTAGCCGACTTTATCGGCGAAAGTAATATCCTGAACGGGGTGATGATCCGTGACAAGCAGGTAAAGTTCTGTGATACCGTTTTTGAGTGTGTGGACGAAGGTTTCGGGGAGAACACTCCGGTGGATGTGGTGATCCGTCCCGAAGATCTCTATATATTTACTCCCAGTGAGGCTGCACAACTGACGGGTGTGGTACAATCTTCTATTTTCAAAGGGGTACATTATGAAATGACGATCCTCTGTAACGGTTATGAATTCCTGGTACAGGATTACCATCAGTTCCAGGTGGGTGAAACGGTAGGATTGCTTGTAAAGCCCTTCGATATTCATATCATGAAGAAGGAGCGGATGTACAATACTTTCGAAGGAAAGATCGTGGATGAGAACCACGTAGAGTTCCTGGGTATTAACTTTGAATGTCTCCCCGGGCATCAGCTTCCCGCAGGAGCTGTGGTTAAAGTGGAAGTTGATTTTGACGGGATCATTTTGCAGGATAACGAAGAAGACGGTACGCTTACCGGTGAAGTTAAGTTTATCCTCTATAAAGGTGACCATTATCACCTGACTGTCCTTTCCGACTGGGATGAAAATGTATATGTAGATACCCACGATGTATGGGATGACGGAGACCGTGTCGGAATTACTATTCCTCCGGATAAAATCAGGATTGTGCTATGAAGTTGAAAGCCCTGCTTGCCTCCCGTAAGAGCTGGACAATACCCTATATGATATTCTCCGCCATCTTTGTTGTTCTTCCTCTTCTGCTTATAGTCATATATGCTTTTACCGATGATACCGGACGGTTTACTTTTGAGAATTTCGGGAAGTTCTTTTCGCGTCCCGAAGCTATCAATACATTTGTCTATTCCATTGGTATTGCTATTATAACCACTGCCCTTTGTATTCTGCTGGGATACCCTGCCGCCTGGATACTCAGTAACAGTAAGCTGAATAAATCCCAGGCTCTGGTTACTCTTTTTTGTACTGCCTATGTGGGTCAACATCCTAGTACGTACCCTGGCTACAGTAGCACTCTTCGATTTTCTCGATCTGCCGCTGGGAGAGGGGCACTGATCTTTGGGATGGTCTATAACTTTATTCCTTTTATGATCTATTCCATCTACAACACTTTACAGAAGATGGACCGGAATTATATTGAGGTAGCGCAGGACCTGGGAGCTAATCCTCGTCAGGTGTTTATGAAAGCTATTCTGCCGCTTTCTATGCCGGGAGTGATCAGTGGTATCCTGATGGTATTCATGCCTACTATCTCTACCTTCGCTATTGCAGAACTTCTTACCCTGAATAATATCAAACTTTTCGGTACTACTATCCAGGAGAATATCAATAACAGTATGTAGAATTACGGAGCGGCTCTTTCGCTTATTATGTTGCTGCTTATTGGTGCTACGATGCTCTTTAACGATGATGAAAAGAATAGTAACGAAGGAGGTGGTTTATGGTAAAGAAAGTTTTGGCGCAGACCTATCTGTGGGTGTTTTTGCTGTTGCTCTATTCACCTATTCTGATCATTATCATCTTCTCTTTTACGGAAGCCAGGGTACTGGGCAACTGGACAGGTTTCTCCCTGAAGCTCTATTCGTCTCTCTTCTCCGGTGGTACACACCATTCGCTGATCAATGCGCTGCTTAATACTATTTCCATAGCGCTTATTGCAGCTACGGTATCTACTATCCTGGGTAGTATAACGGCGATCGGCATCTTTAATCTGAGGAACCGCTCACGCAAAGCTATTAATTTTGTCAATAGCATTCCTATTCTTAACGGTGATATTATTACAGGTATTTCGCTTTTCCTGCTCTTTGTTTCTCTGGGTATTTCGCAGGGGTATACCACTGTGGTGCTGGCGCATATTACTTTTTGTACTCCGTATGTGGTATTGAGTGTACTTCCCCGTCTAAAGCAGATGAATCCCAATATTTACGAGGCTGCCCTCGATCTGGGTGCTACTCTTTTCCAGGCACTGCGTAAGATCATTCTTCCGGAGATCCGTCCCGGTATGATCAGCGGATTTATTCTGGCTGTTACTTTGTCGATTAATGATTTTGCAGTCACTATCTTTACCATTGGTAACGAAGGGCTTGAAACCCTCTCTACCTATATCTATGCAGATACCCGTAAGGGGAGGCTTACTCCCGAGTTACGTCCGCTATCTACCATTATCTTTGTAACGGTACTGGCCCTTCTGCTTGTTATTAACCACCGGTCATCTAAAATTGATAAAGAGCCCTGAAAAGTATGAGATATAAAGGATACTATATTGTTTTTCTTGCACTGACCTTTCTGTTATTAAGCAGTTGTTACAATAAATACTCCCGCCAGCAGGTGCTCAAGATCTATAACTGGGCCGACTATATTGACGATGGGGTACTGGAAGAGTTTCAGGAGTATTACAGGGAGCAGACCGGAGAAGAGATCTGAATCGTCTATCAGACCTTTGATATCAATGAGATCATGCTTATCAAGATTGAGAAGGGTAAGGAGGATTACGATGTGGTGTGCCCTTCGGAATATATCATTGAGCGAATGCTGAAAAAAGAGCTGTTGCTTCCTATTGATACTGTATTTCCTGATTCTCCCAACTATATTCATAATATCTCTCCTTTTTTTAAGGAGTAGATGGATAAGCTGACCCAACCCGGTGGAAGACCGGCCAGTGATTATGCGGTATGTTATATGTGGGGTACTGCGGGTATTTTATATAATACTGCCCATGTCAGTGAAGAGGATGCTTCCAGCTGGTATTGTTTGTGGGGCCCTAAGTATGCGGGGCGTATCCTGATGAAAGAGAGTTACCGGGATACCTATGGGACGGCTCTGATCTATGCCCGCCGCGACGATCTGACTGCGGGACGTGTAACCGTGGAAGATCTGATGAACGATAGTTCTCCGGAAGCCATGGAGCTGGTGGAAAAATACCTGAAAGAGCTTAAACCCAATATTACAGGGTGGGAGGCCGATTTTGGTAAAGAGATCATGACCAAAGGGAAAGTCTGGATCAATATGACCTGGAGCGGAGATGCTGTGTGGGCCATTGAAGAGGCGGAAGCGGTAGGAGTAGCTCTTGATTATGTGATTCCTGTGGAAGGAAGTAATCTCTGGTTTGACGGATGGATGATTCCTAAATATGCTAAAAATGTAAAAGCTGCCAGCTACTTTATCAACTTTATGTGCCGGTCGGATATAGCCCTTCGCAACATGGATGAGATCGGTTATGTAAGTGCTGTGGCTACCCCGGAAATCCTGGAAGAGAAAATAGATGAAGAGCTGGATTATGTTTCGGACTTTAGCTATTTCTTCGGCGAAGGTGCGAAAGGGGTTCCGGTAGATAAAGTACAATATCCCGACTATAGTGTAGTACAACGTTGTGCTATTATCCGGGATTTCGGAGATAAAACGGAGCAGGTGCTTGAGATCTGGTCGCACATCAAAGGTGATAACCTGGGAGTAGGTATCACTATTCTCATTTTTGTTGTGGTGTTTGCTATGAGTTTCTGGATCATCCGGAAACGGTATGAAAAGTATAAACGGAATAAACAGTTCCGCAGGCGCAGAAGACGCCGTAAATAGTAGAAAAGCGCCTGATCCTTCCGGAGCCGGCGCTTTCTTTTTAATGGATGGGTAAGAGTTTATAATCTTTTCAGGGCCAGTTTGATCACCTGTTCTACACTGATTCCCGGATCTGCTTTCAGGATAGCCGCTACTACCTTCTGGGAAGGGGCACTGGCAAAACCAAGCATAGTCAGCGCTGATACCACCTCTTCATGTACGGTGGTACCTGCTACAGGCAGTGCAGAGAGATCACCCGCTGCTCCGGCCAATTTAATTTTATCTTTTAACTCTACAATAATACGCTGTGCCGTTTTCAGGCCGATCCCTTTCACCGTTTTCAGGAGATTAGCGTTCTCCGAACCGATCACATTAATTAGTTCCGAAGGAGAGAGTGCGGAGAGTATCATCCTTGCCGTATTTCCTCCGATGCCCGAAACAGAGATCAGTTGCAGGAAAATCTCCCGCTCCTGTTTATCGGCAAACCCATAGAGTATGTAAGCATCTTCCCGGATCGCTTCGTAAATATAAAGTTTGCAGCTGCTTTTGTTCTGGATCGCAGAATAGGTGTTCAGAGAAATGTTTACTAAGTAGCCTAATCCGTTGCAATCTATTACTGCGGTAGCCGGGCTTAATTCGGCTACCCCACCTTTTATGTATTCTATCATAACGTTTTCTAAATTTTAGGGGAGTGTTTAAAAC
>JAJPZL010000262.1 GCA_021204375.1 Bacteroides sp. | reverse complement strand
CGTGAAGAGCCGGCCTCAGTGGTCGGCTCTTCCTGTGTGCTGTCCGCAGCATTCATTTTCTTATAAATTATCTATCTTTGTATTTTTAACTAATAAATAAGAGAATGATACAACGTGTTACAAAAGAAGATTACGAAAGATTAGTTGTTATCTGGGAGTCTTCCGTAAAGGCAACTCATCACTTTCTGGATAGGGAATATTTTGAATATATAAAATCCCGTATCACCTCTTATTTCGGATCTGTGGATCTTTGGGGTTATCGGGATGATCAGGGAGTTTTGCAGGGATTCATGGGTGTAGCCGACGATAAAATAGAAATGCTTTTTATAGACAGTAATGCCCGGGGAGGAGGTATTGGTAAAAAGTTTCTTGCCTATGCGGTAGAGGAACTAAAAACAACGAAGCTGGATGTGAATGAGCAGAATGAGTAGGGAGTCGGTTTTTACCTGCATATGTGGTTTGTACAGGTAGGCCGTACCGAAGTGGATGGAGAGGGGAGACCCTACCCACTGTTACAGATGGAAAAGAAGTAGTATAAATGTAAACAAGGAGATTCGCTTAAACGTAGAGAGAAATCTACCTTTTAGAGTAAACCACTTTCTATACACATTTTTGTTCACCGGGAGATGTTCTCCCGATGTTTATTTCTATGGGAAGTTGTACTTCCCAAATGCTTTTACCCGTCAAAGAAATAAAATACAAATATCGGACAATATATCCTTACAGTAATCACATCGGGAGAACATCTCCCGATGAACAAAGATCCATCTGATAGGTGTAAAGCGGGTAACTATAATATTAGGGAAAATCATACTATTTTCCGTGCTGTTGTTTTACTATGCTGCACCGGCGGTGCGCAATGTGATGTTCAATATATCTCCCGGTGTTGCCGGGGTCTAACTTATAATAGACCTCCGGCCTGTAAAAAGATATGTATAAAAAATTACTTTGAAAAGAGGGATAAAACAAAAAACAGGTATATTATTCCCCCTTTATCGTGATCTCTCCACCATAAGGATCAAAATCAAACGTTATTTTATCCGGTGCTGTTTTTACAGGAAGTTTTTTCCCGCCTTGTATAACAGTAATCTTTCCGGATCTGGTATGCTCTACTACCATTGTCAGAGGTTCCGTAAAGATTGTTATATCTAATTCCAGTACAGGAGTAACTTTTAGCTCATCTCCTTCCCGGATGGTATCCAGGTGAATATTATTTCTCTCTTCTATATACGCTGCTACCTGACGGAAAGTAGCTACCCATATTTGGTCTTCCTGCGCTTTGATCTGATCAAAATGATCTCATAAAAGGGTCGGATCTCCAAAAAAGTCATATCCGTAGGTAATACCGTGTATTATACTGACTCCCCACTCTCCCGATACCAGTAGGTTGTCTATCCACTGCCGGATCTTTTCCGGAGTACTTTTACTGTTGTTCCGGCCTATCCCGAACTGGTGAGTCCGCGTACCTACCAGGTCACGGGAAGCTACTGCTTTTACCTCTTCGTTAAAAGCATTATAGGGATAGCAAAATGTACGGGGAAATATACCCGTATGCTCAAAGATGGCCGTATCATTTTTCTGGATTTCCACCTTTACCTCGTCTATGGATATCCGGTTCAGGTTCGGGTGCGACCAACTATGGTTCGATATTTCATGGCCTCTTTCTGCCATCTCCTTGAGCTGACCTCAGCTTACCCGGGTGGTATCCTGGGGAGTTCCGGAGTTTGCATTAACTGTTTGCCCGTTTATCCAGAAGGTTCCCCGGAATCCTCTTTTTTCCAGTTCGGGAACTACCAGCGTATAATGCTCCAACATACCGTCGTCAAAGGTATGGCTGATCGCACACACTTTATTATCTTTATAAGGGGCTACCCGGATAGTTACCCGGGCAAATGAATCTATACACATATACAAGAGAAGGGATACGATCAGTTTTTTCATACCTGACAAGTGAATTTATTTATTGTTTGTGTATTTATCTAACTCCGGTAAAGCGTTCGGGTCTATTTCGTCGTATGTTATATTTTCGGTTACTATACCCTCTACATTCTCCACATGGCTTACAAAGTCACTTACACTTCCTACATGTACATTCCTGATCTCTACATTCCGGATAGGCACTCTTTCATCTCCTTTCAGGCCATAGATCGCTTTGGCCGATTCACAGGTGATATTATTCATATAGATACCCTTAATGCGGGTGATACTCTCTTCATAGGTCGGGACCAGTGTTCTCCACCGGTAAAGTACCTCCGTATCTATTTCCAGTACCCTCAGGATAGATCCCGTCGCTATATTCTCCATGTGGATATTCTCTACAAAAGTCCCTCTGCGGTGATTGGTCTTTACAAAGAAGAGGCGGTGTACCGAATTGGGAGCCACGCAGTCGTGCATATAGACATTCCGGATATCCCCTGATATCTCACTGCCGATACCCAGTAAGGTATGCCCGGCCATAATCGTACAGTTGCGTACTACAATATTTTCACAGGGAGTATTAAGCCTCCAGGCATCCCGGTTACGCCCTGCCTTGATCACAACAGCATCATCCCCCTGGTCGAACAGACAATTTTCTACCAGGAAGTTGCGGGTCATTTCCAGGTCAATCCCATCGTTATTATGTCCATGTGATTTTACATCGAGGTTGCGAGTGATACCACCGTCGCACATATAGATATGAATGGTCCAGAAGGGGCTGTTCCGTATTTTAAATTCATCCAGCAGAATGGTTTTACAACGGTTGAAGTGGATCAGGTGCGGGCGCAGATTATTTTCTCCTTTGACCATCTGCCGCTCCTCTACCGGAACATCGGTAGAGGCCATCGTATAAAGTTCCTTCAGTGCCTCTAAGTGCGGATCAGGGCGGGGAAACTAGGTACGCCAGGTATCCATGATCGGATTAAGCATTCCTGTACCGGTAATGGCTATATTTTCGCATTCGAACGCATATACCAGCGGTGAGTAGTTGTAACACTCTATCCCTTCCCAGGAGGTCATTACAGCCGGCAAGTAATCCTGGGGATCATCGGTGAACTTAACTACGGCATCTTCCTGTAAATGGAGATTTACATTACTTTTGAAATGGATAGGACCGGTAAGCCAGCTTCCTGAGGGAATTATCACACGCCCTCCGCCTGCCTGGTTGCAGGCTTCTATAGCCTTGGCTATGGCTTCCGTGTTTTTTACTTCTCCTCCTTCTACGGCACCGTAGTCCGTGATCAGGAAATCTTTTTCCGGGTAGGTGAAATTTTAATGGGATCCATCGGGAATGGTGCTTCCACCTCTACGGTCTCAAACTCAGAGTTTTTGGAGAATGACAAGCTATCAGTAGCAGGCAGGCCAAAATACCGGTAAGGTATTTTAAAGAGGTCGTTTTCATACTGTTTGTTTTGGCTGATTAATGAGTCGGTTTATTTCATTTCACAGACAAAATTATAAAAATCTCTTATTTTTCATAGAAGTATTGACCTCAAACAGCCTACTTTGCACGGAATGTAAGGATTCGGTACAATATTCCATTATTTTCTTCTGTCAGGGCCTCCAGGTACTTTGCAATATAGTGTTCTGTCTCTTTAGATCTGTATTGTACTATATAACGGGGATGTTCCAGGATCACAATTTTTTCGAATAGCTTTTCTTCCTGATTGATCTCCTATACGTAGAGAGCATTCTTTTTTCCCAGTACATAACACACTTTACGGCTGATACCAAATTGAAGCTGTTTTTTCAGGCTCTCTTTCATAAAGGGTTTCATGGTCCGGGCCAGTTCCTTATCATCGTAGTAATTACAGTTTACCCAGTTTCCTTTTGCGTTGCGGATAATAAAGCCAAGCGGGCAGATCGAATTAATATAAAGATCACCATAAAACTTTACCACTCCCCATATCCTTTAATTACATCGCATACAAAGACCGACGAAGGTTCGTGTGTAGAGACAGACTCTATGTTAATACCACATACCCCACTCATTCGTTTGGAATCTGTAAAAGGAATACCGGTAACCCCTGCACCCAGGCGGCCCGGATTGATACCCAGTATCAGGCGACGTTCTCTTTCGTCATTGTAGAATTTATTATAGAAAGCCTCCGAGATCCGGTTAATTTCCGGATTATCCTGAAAAGGATTCAGGATCGCTATATTTTCCGGTAACAGCCTGGTAAAAGATAATTCCCGGTTAAATGCGATCACTTTGCTGCCGAATGTTGCCATATACTCTATCTTTTGTTGAGCCGGATGATCGTACAAAGGTAATTTATAAGAAGCAAACAGTTCACGGGCCCGGGTCAAGGCTTCTTCTCCCAGCGGTTCCGTATCCTTTAACGGATACTCCATTCCCAACTGTTCATATTTAGAAATCCCCATCGTGTGATAGGGGAGGAGTTCCACCTTTTCTATATTGGGGAAAGAGGTAAGATAGGCTGCCAGTTCTTTCAGTAAAGAATCATTGTCAGTCAGGCCCGGTACAACTACATGCCTTATCCATACGGGAATATTCTGTTCTTTCAGGTAACCCAGTGTCTGCAAAGTATGATCCGGAGCAACTTCTGTTATTTTTTGATGCATATCCCTCGAAAGAGACTTTATATCCAGCAGAATCAGGTCCGTATAGTGCAGCAGCTCTTTTACCTTTTCATTAAAAATACAACCCGAAGTATCCAGAGCCGTATGGATCTTTTCCCGGCGGCATAGCGCAAAGAACTCCTTTAAAAATTCTGCCTGCAACAAAGGCTCTCCCCCGGTAACCGTTATTCCTCCTTTGGCAATAAAAGATCTGTAACGGAGCACCTCTGCCAGAAGTTCCTCCGGAGACATCTCATACTGCAGCTTTGCCTTCACATCCCAGGTATCAGGATTGTGGCAGTAAAGACACCGCAACGGGCATCCCTGCATAAATATAACAAAACGTATTCCCGGCCCATCTACAGTCCCGAAACTTTCCAGTGAATGAATTTTTCCAGTCGTACTATTCTCCCGGGCGGTAAAGCCCTTTCATAAAGAACCACCGGCTGTGAAGCCGGCGGTAACTATTGTAAATATATGGAATTGTTTTACTCTATTTTTTATGTAAAAAGGATGAACCTTCCGGAAAATCAAAGAGCGTGATTGATTGTTCTGGAGATCACATCCAACTGCTGTTCTTTAGTCAGCTTCACGAAGTTCACAGCATAACCCGATACACGGATCGTAAGCTGCGGATACTTTTCCGGGTGCTCCATGGCATCTTCCAGAAGCTCCTTATCAAACACGTTCACATTCAGGTGCTGTCCACCCTCCGGCGTAAAATATCCATCCGGCAGGTTAGTCATATTCTCTACCTGTATATCGCGATTTTTTCCTAAAGTAGAAGGAGAAACAGCAAATGTATAAGAGATACCATCGTGCGCATGCTGGAAGGGTAGTTTCGCCACAGAAGCCAGTGCCGCTACAGCACCTTTGGTATCGCGTCCGTTCATCGGGTTAGCTCCCGGTGCAAACGGTGCGCCCGCAGGTCTTCCGTCCGGAGTGGCTCCTGTCTTCTTACCATATACCACATTCGAAGTAATGGTCAGGATAGACTGTGTCGGGATAGCGTGCCGGTAAGTCTGGTGCTGACGCAGATACTCCATGAACTTACCGGTTATATCTACCGCAATTTCATCGGTACGGTCATCGTTGTTCCCGAAAGGAACATACTCACCTTCCCGCTCAAATCCTACAGCCAGACCTCTCTCGTCACGGATCACTTTCACTTTAGTATTGCGGATAGCTGCCAGTGAGTTGGCTACAATAGAGAGACCTGCAATTCCTGTAGCACGGATAATCTCTATATCTCCATCGTGCAGCGACATCTGGTAAGCTTCGTACGCATACTTATCGTGCATATAATGGATGATCTTCAGAGCATTGATATAGACCTTGGCCAGCCAGCGCATCATCTGCTCAAACTTTGCCATTACCTCTTCATAGTCCAGGTATTCACTGGTAATAGGTTCATACATCGAAGCCACCTGTACACCCGATTTTTCGTCGCGTTCCCCATTGATGGCATATAACAGATACTTAGCCAGGTTAGCACGTGCACTAAACAGCTGCATCTGCTTACCGATCTTCATCGGAGATACACAGCAGGCAATTCTATAATCATCCCCGTATACCGGACGCATCAGGTCGTCATTCTCATACTGGATAGCAGAAGTATCTATCGATACTTTGGCGCAGAACTTTTTCCAGTTCTCAGGAGAGTTTTGTGACCACAGTACCGTGAGGTTCGGCTCCGGAGCAGGCCCCAGGTTATAAAGCGTATTGAGGTAACGGAAAGAGGTTTTGGTAACCAGCGTACGGCCATCTACTCCCTGTCCTCCTAACGATTCAGTCACCCATACAGGATCACCGGAGAAGAGATCGTTGTATTCAGGAGTCCGCAGGAATCTTACAATACGCAGTTTGATAATCAGTTGGTCGATCAGCTCCTGTGCCTCTTCTTCAGTCAAAATACCCGCTTCTATATTGTGTTGAATATATATATATATATAAAAGTAGAAGTACGTCCCAGTGACATTGCTGCTCCATTCTGGTCTTTTACCGCTGCCAGGTAAGCAAAATAGAGGAACTGTACAGCCTCCCTGGTATTTCTTGCAGGGCGGGTCACATCAAAACCATAACCGGCACATATCTTTTCAAAATCCTTCAGGGCACTGATCTGTTCGGCGATCTCCTCCCGTTCCTGAATGATCTCTTCCGTGATCTCCTGAATATCCAGGCGAACCATAAAACGTTTCTTCTCTTCAATCAGGTTGGCGGTACCGTACAAAGGGACCCGGCGGTAGTCACCAATGATTCTTCCGCGTCCGTAAGCATCGGGAAGCCCCGTGATAATAGCAGAACGGCGGGCAGCGATCATCTCTTCGGTGTAAGCAGAAAAAACTCCCGCATTATGAGTTTTGCGATATTTGGTAAAGATCTCTTTGGTCATCGGGTCGAGTTCGTACCCATACGCATTCAGGCTATTCTCCACCATACGGATTCCCCCTTTAGGGAAAATACCTCTTTTCAGGGGAGCATCCGTCTGTACCCCTACAATCACTTCATTTTCCCGGTCAATATATCCCGGACCATAGGTCGAAATACCCTGAGGTAGTTTGGTCTCAGCATCGTACACTCCCTTTTCCCGTTCAATCCTGAACATCTCAGTTAGTTTGTCCCAAACTCTCTTTGTCTTTTCTGTGCTGCTCTTTAAAAAAGAGTTGTCGCCCTGGTAAGGAGTGTAGTTACGTTTAATAAAATCTCTTAAATTAATCTCACGT